>CAZCEN010000020.1:0-4948 GCA_964497205.1 uncultured Sporomusaceae bacterium | reverse complement strand
TTTAAAATAACTACTCCCGCGACAATCATTATGGTTGCAATAGCTTTACTCAATGTGAGTTTTTCACCGAATACTATAATTCCTAATGCTAAGGCTACCAAAGGGAATGCAGCTACAACAGGAGATATTCGGCCAACCTCCCCATACTTAAGGGCATAATAGTATGCCAACTGGCCTAATAAGGCTGCACAAATACCTTCGAACGCTATATATATAGCGCTTTTTGCACTTACTTCGGTGACATTACCCCACTGGCCTGAAGCAGTTACAAAAATCAAAAGTATTATAGTAACAACTAAGCTGCGGATAGTTAATGCCGCTAAGGGCTGCGTAGCCCCTAATCCCAATTTCCCTAAAATCGGTGCAAGTCCCCAAAGTATCATTGCTATACCGGCAAATAGATAAGCATTAAGCACTTTTGTTCACTCCTTGTAAGGGTTAAACTGTTTAAGCCTTAGCGCATTGGTTACTACCGAAACAGAGCTAAACGCCATAGCGGTTCCAGCCAAAACGGGAGATAAAAATCCCGCTGCCGCCACTGGAATACCTAATGAGTTATAGATAAGCGCCCAAAATAGATTTTGTTTAATGTTACGCATTGTAGCTTTACTTAAACGGATAGCAGCTACAATACCTGTCAGATCCCCACGCATAAGGGTTATATCTGCTGCTTCAATGGCCACATCAGTACCTGTACCGATTGCAAAACCAACATCGGCCGTAGCTAAAGCCGGTGCGTCGTTAATGCCGTCACCAACCATGGCAACAACTTGCCCCTCTTTTTTTAAAGCGGCAACCTTTTCTGCTTTGTTTTCTGGTAATACTTCGGCCATAACATTATTTATACCAACCTTTTGCGCAATGGCGTTAGCGGTACGTGTATTATCGCCTGTTATCATCCATACTTCAATACCCATTTGTTTTAGAGCGGCAACCGCTTGGGCTGAATTATCTTTAACAGTATCTGCCACTGCAAAAAGGCCGCAAAGCTTATTATCAAGAGCAAATAACATGACTGTTTTACCCTGTAGTTCTAGGGCTTCTATTTGGGAACTGGCTGACTCAAACTCAATATTATGGATTTTCATGAGCTTACGGGTACCCATTAATATTTGTTTACCGTCGATGGTAACAGCAACCCCATGACCGGGAATTGCTGAAAATGTTTCAGGGTCTTTTAAAGATAAAGATTGTTGTTTGCCATAGTTAACAATTGCTTGTGCTAACGGATGCTCGGAGTTTTTTTCTGTTCTGACGGCCAGTTGCAGAAGTTCTGCTTCTGTAAGTTCAGCCAGGGACACAATATCCGTAACTTCAGGTTCCCCTTTGGTAATTGTTCCTGTTTTATCAAGAACGATTGTTGTTAATCTATGGGCATTTTCTAAATGCTCAGCCCCCTTTATCAAAATACCGTTCTCAGCTCCCTTGCCAGTACCCACCATAATTGAGGTAGGTGTTGCCAAACCAAGGGCGCACGGACAAGCGATAACTAGGACTGCAGTAAAATTAACCAGTGCTCTGGAAAAATTGCCTGGATCAAAGAGGAAGAACCAAGCGGCAAAAGTTAATAGTGACAAGCCAACAACGGTAGGCACAAAATAACCAGAGACTACATCGGCAAAACGCTGGATAGGTGCTTTCGATCCTTGCGCTTCTTCGACGATACGTACAATTTGTGCCAGGGCAGTATCTTTACCAACCTTTGTTGCCTCAAACTTAAATGTGCCTAATTTATTAATAGTGGCACCAACTACCGGGTCGCCAGTTTTTTTATCGACAGGCAAACTTTCACCTGTAAGCATAGATTCATCTACAGTTGATATTCCCTCCACTATAACGCCGTCCACAGGAATTTTTTCTCCAGGACGCACGACTACAATGTCACCAGCTAAAACTGATTCAACCGGGATATCAATTTCCTGGTTATCACGAAGTACTCTGGCTGTTTTTGCCTGCAGCCCCATTAACGCCTTTATAGCTTCTGACGTCCTCCCTTTGGCGGTGGCCTCCAGCAATTTTCCCAGTATAATTAGCGTAATTAAAATGGCTGAGGTTTCAAAATATAAATCGTGCGAGTGACGCAGTATGTTTGCGATACTATAAAAATAGGCGGCCGACGTTCCGAGTGCGACCAGAACATCCATGTTTGCGCTGCCATTTCTAAGCACCATATAGGCTCCACGGTAAAATTGCCAACCGGCAATAAACTGAACTGGAGTAGCTAGTACCAGTTGAAGATAAGGATTCATCAGCAACTCGGCAGTTTTACCCATTACGCCAAGCATATGCAAGGCCATTGCCAGTACCAGCGGCAGAGAAAATACAGCAGCAATGAGCAGGCGAAACCGCTGTTTTTTTACTTCAGCTTCTCGTGCCTGTTTTTCTTTATCTATTTCTGCATTGTCTGATAGATCATGTGCGCCAAAACCAAGTTTTTCAATTCTACTTTTAATTTCGGTTATGGTAATTACACCCGGATAATATTCCACCGTAGCTCTTTCTAATGCTAAGTTAACAACTGCGGTTGCAATGCCTGGTAATTTATCCAAAGCTCTTTCCACCCGGCCTGAGCAAGCCGCGCAGCTCATACCGGTAATCTTTAATTCTACCTTATCTGTGATAACCCGATAGCCTAGATCCTGAACCTTCTTAGTTATTTCATTAAACGTAATCTGAGTACTGTCAAAAGTGACAGTAGCTTTTTCAACTGCCAAATTTACTGCTGCTTTTTCAATTCCCGGTAGCTTTGAAAGCACGCGTTCGACTCTGCTTGAGCATGCGGCACAACTCATACCGCCTATCTTAAAAAAAACGGTCTGTAATGATGCTTTGTTTAATTCATTCATAATTTTTTCTCCTTACCATTTTCAGGATCCGTTTATTTGGTAAACTTCGATAAAACTTCCATAAGTTCTTCAACTGCCTCATCGGTACGGTTTTCTTTTATGGCGTTGACCACACAACTTTTTGTGTGGCTCTCAATTATTATTAATGCCACTTGATTAAGCGCTGCCCGGGCAGCCATAATTTGTTGAAGAATATCTACGCAGTAGCGACTATCATCGATCATTTTGTCAATACCGTTAATCTGTCCGCAGATCCGGCGCATTCTTTTACTAATGTCTGATTTTTCTTTTTCGTTTAACATGTGGACCTCCTTACTATACCCCTGTATAGTATATATTATATAACTGCTGATGATACCTGTCAATGAAGTTAGTCTTGCCTAAGAAAAACAACTTAAACCTTCGGAATAAACTGCTAAAAAGGGCCATTATTTGTTATAAAAAAATAAACCCACTAGTGTGGGCTTATTCTGACTTGCTATTATTATGTTTAGAAAACAGCTTTGCTTCAATACCGGAATTCTGCGGTCTGTAAAATTTCGAATTTTGTATTTCTGGAGGTAAATAGTCAAGTCGCGCTTTCGGATTATCTATCGGATTAACGTATAACCCACTACTATTTTTCAAGTGGTTTGGCACAGGATAAGCCCGGGTATTTCTTACTATTTCCAAAGCACAGTTAATTGCTTTATAGGCTGAATTGGATTTTGGACTTTCAGAAACAAATATCACAGCTTCAGCTAAAGGAATTCTGGCTTCCGGCATTCCAATAAACTCGATCGCTTGCTTGGCCGCTATAGCAATTTGTAATGCCTGGGGATTAGCCATGCCAACATCCTCAGCAGCTTGAATTACTATTCTTCTCGCAATGAAGAGTGGATCCATTCCTGAATCCAGCATACGAGCCAGCCAGTACAAAGCGGCATCTGTCTGGCTTCCTCGCATTGATTTGATAAAAGCGGATATTAGGTCAAAGGAATCGGTTGTTGATATACCATTGAGTTTAAGTTGAAAAGTCTGCTGCAGCGTCTCTAAGTCGATAGTACCTTCATTGCCGATTGACGCAGCAGCATATTCAAGAGCATTTAAGGCACTGCGGATGTCCCCATTACAAACATCTGCTAAATAGTCTAACGCTTCTGGGGTTATTTCAAGATTTCTATTACCTAACCCTCGCTCCGAATCAGTAAGAGTTGTGTTAATTATTTTTTTTATTTCTGCTCCCTTTAAAGCATATAGGTTGTATACTTTGCAGCGGGAGACAAGCGGCGGAATGATATCATGGGTTATACTTTCGGTCGTTGCCCCAATCAAGATGAATGTACCATTTTCGACCACTTGCAACAGAGACATCTGGATATTTGATTTCATCGCGTGAATTTCATCGATGAAGACAATGGTTCTCTTCTGGTAATATTTCAAGTTTTCCCGTGCTTTCTCAATAACTGACCGAAGTTCAGCTATTGTAAGTGATACAGCGTTCAATTTGATAAATTCTGCGCTTGTTGTAGCACTTATTATTGATGCCAGACTAGTTTTTCCTGTTGCCGGCGGACCTTGAAGAATCATTGACTGAACTTGGTCGGATTCGATAAGTTTGCGTAATACCTTACCTTTTGCCAGTAAATGTTCTTGTCCTATGTATTCATCTAACGTTCTTGGCCGCATCCGCTCTGCCAGAGGCTGCTGAATTGATACAGCATCATTTTGATAGCTAAAAAGGTCCATGGTTATATCTCCCCGAGAAATGATCATCATTTTTTTAATCAGTGAATGTATTAAAAGTTACCTATGGGTATGTATCAATTAATTCACTTTCCAAATAAGAAATATATATATTTAGTATTCTGGTTAAGAACTGAAATTCCTGGGTTTTTCCTTAAATACTCAAAAAAAGTAGAAAATATTCCGTTTAACTGGATTGCAACATAAAGAGTAAAAATATGACTGTTATAAAATAGGCCATTGCGTCCAAATAATTGGAGCAATGGCCATAAGATTATAAGTGAAAAAACTCAATCCCCACTATGCCGTACCGCCTGTGTTTTGAACCTGCCCTCGGCAGGTGGGTACTCGCCTAATCACTTTATGTGTCCCTAATT
>CAZCEN010000019.1:20372-22904 GCA_964497205.1 uncultured Sporomusaceae bacterium | reverse complement strand
TATTGTCGTACTTGCTGCTTTAACAGTATCATTTGGACTTTATATCTTAAGGCTGGCTACTATGCCTTCTGGTGAGCTATACCCGGGAGTTGCCAGCCGGGAATTCATATTAGCACTTACCGCATTGCTCTTGGTATTTTTCTGTGCAGTAGTTTTTGCCGGTATGTCAACGCCGCTTATTACTATGGCCTTCGGCAGCCCCAAAAGTGTCGGCAGTACTTTTTACAATAATGCTGCTTTACCGTTGGCTGCAGTCATGGGGGTGGCGCTCATAATTGCGCCTATAGTAAAAAAAGGTGGTGTGTTCAGCGGTCATCCTAACCATTACCGGTGGCTGGTATTGCCTGCGGCAATGGGACTTTTATTAGCCGACTGGATAACAATGCTCGATCAGCCGGCCATTACACTAGTTGTTTGTACGGCTATAGCAGCCGCAGCCTCTCAGCTGTATTCGGCTTGGCGCCGGGGTACTTCAAAGGGAGTGGCTTGCAGCCATCTGGGGGTGGCCGTAATCTTAATCGGTATTATGGCCTCCGGCGCAGGGAGCAAATCAGCACTAGTAAGCTTCACCCAGGATCTGCCGCAGCAAGTTTTCGGCGAGCGGGTAACATATATAGGGACAGAGACTGAGCCATCTGGTGAAGTAAAGTATAATACCTTTCGGATCGGTGCTGGCCAAGACGTTGTTCACGCATTAACTAAGCTAAATAAAGAAGGTCAACCAGCAGCCAGAGAACCCGGCATTTATCGACGGCTCTTCTCCGATCTATATATAGCCCCCATGGTAAAAATGGAGGAGGATCATGGCGCAGAGTTAGTGCTGGCCAAAGGCGAATGGGTAACGCAGGGCGAAGTACAATTGAAGTTCGTCAAGTTCAACATGGTAGGAATGGATGGGGATGGACCGGTACGCGTACAGGCTCTCGTGGAAGCTAAAACTGGTTCTTTGTCTCAGGAAGTAAGACCAGCGCTGACTAATACTAACGGCCAGATTATGGGTTCGACGGTCAAAGCGTTTGATCGGTATGAAATTCATATAGTGGGAATTAAACCTGGGGAGGGAAAAGTTTTTATTGAGTTTAAAGATACCTTTATCAGCAAAACTGCAGGACAAGAGCAGCTAGAGGCTGAAATTAGCCAAAAACCTCTTATCAATCTGGTATGGATTGGAGCTTTCCTGATCACGATTGGGACGGGCTGGACTGGAGTTACCACTAGGTAACTCTTTTTTAGTCTATCGAGACAATTTCACTACTCTCAAGCTTAAATCAATGTGTTTGTTGAATAAGTAAATTATTGTGTGGAAATCTAAGAATGTAATAATTGAGGCCTTGTTTTTAACGGGGAGGTAGACGCAGTGGAATGGAAAAGGTTTTTGGAAAAAAATAGTCTAAAACTAATGCTTGTTGGCGCTTTAGCGGCTATAGTAGGGATGGCTGTCGCTGGAGGCGGCATTGCGTATGCCGATAAGGCCTCGTTTTGTAGCAGCTGTCACTCGATGAAATATGTTGCGACAACATGGCAAGCATCAAACCACCGGCAGTTTACTTGTGGCGATTGCCACTTGCCCCAAGAAAATATAGTCGAAAAAATGATGGTTAAAAACCAAACGGGAATACACGATACCTATCACGAATTCTTACGCGACTATCCTGATACGATTAGAATAAGTGATAAAGGCAGAGCCATCGTAGAACGTAACTGTTTACGCTGCCATGCTTATACTGTTCAGAATACATTCATGTCAACAGGCGGGCAGTCTTGTACTAAATGCCACCGAGGCATGATACACGGACATATTGTAGTTAAGGAAGGTGTTCCTGTTGAATAGAACGCAAAAATTGCTCATTGCATTCTTATCGTTTGTTGTGTTATTTACCGGTGTGATTATTAGCCGGGTATGGATTTTCAAGCCGCAGTCAACTGTTCAACTGGTACGACTGCCTGCTGGGGAATATGACCCTGAGACTTGGGGGAAAAGTTATCCCTTAGAATATAGCAGTTATAAGAAGAACCTGGAAACGGCTCCGTCACCTACTGGTTATGGTGGTAGTGTAAAAGTTCAAAAAGCTGAGATGCAGCCAGAACTATATACAAACTTTAAAGGCAATCCCTTCAGCAAAGATTATACGGAAGATAGAGGCCATCCTTACGCGATGGAAGATTTGCGTGAATCTAAACGGATTGGGCCTGCCGCCAAAGGAGCTTGTATAACCTGTAAAACTCCTTATGTTGAGCAGGCGTACCAAGAGATGGGCTGGGGCTATGCCAACAAACCGCTTACTGAGTTAATGGATAAAGCTAAACATCCAGTTACCTGTGCGAACTGCCATGATCCTGAGACTATGGGGCTTCGCGTTATTAACCCGGCCTTTACCGAAGCTATGCAAAAGCGCGGTATTGACGTAACCAAAGCGAGCCGGGAAGAAATGCGCAGTTTCGTTTGTGCTCAGTGCCACGCAGAGTACTATTTTGAACCAGGTACTTTTAAGGTCACCTTTCCCTGGGATAAGGGTCTAACACCTCAGCAAA
>CAZCEN010000019.1:0-20362 GCA_964497205.1 uncultured Sporomusaceae bacterium | reverse complement strand
CTACTCGACTAAACCAAACGGTTTTGCCCAGGACTTTATCCACCCAGACTCACAAGTTCCTGTACTTAAGGCACAGCATCCGGATTACGAGGAATGGCAAAACGGTGTTCATGGTCAGTTTGGTGTTTCTTGTGCAGACTGTCATATGCCGTATATGAGGAAGAGTGGCCAAAAATATACTTCTCATTGGATAACAAGCCCATTAAAAACAATCAATGAATCCTGTACTCCCTGCCATACCCAGGGGAAAGAGCTACTATATAGTCAAGTAAAGGCGTTCCAGGATAATGTTTGGCAACTACAGCATACTGCAGGTCAAACGATTGCGAGGGCGCATGGCGCTATTCAAAAGGCGGGGGCGGGTACAAATCCTAACCAGACAGAGCTTACTAACGCCCGTGAACTGCTGCGGCGTGCACAGTGGTATTGGGACTATGTGGCAGCGGCGAACAGTATGGGTTTTCATAATCCGTTACAGGAGCTTAATACATTAGGTCAGGCCATTGATTTGGCACATCAAGCCATTGATGCCGCTAATAAGGCGGCAGGTACCAATACTCTATAAATTTCTTGATTCCACTTTTTATTTAATAATGTAAAGGGCTGCAGACTCTAGTCTGCAGCCCTGTTTTTTTACTTCTAAACGAATAGTTAATCCATAATGCGCTTTTCTCCTGTGATGGCTTGCAGGGGTTTTATGTCCTGTGTTGCTTCGAGGACTCCTAGAAATTCACCGCTTGCATCTCGTACTGCGATATACTGAATATAAACATATTTATCACCCAGTCTGAGCCAAAAGCTCTCTTTGTCTTTCTTTCCGGACTGTAAATCTGCTGCAAGTTGCTCAACAATGTGAACACTGGCCGGTGGGTGGCAGTTTTCAACCTTTCGGCCAATAATGGTTTTTGTACGATGGAAGATGCGGTCCTTCGATGCGGAAAAGAATTTGACGAGATTGTCTCTGCCAACAAAAGTTATGTCTATTGGCAGATGGCTGAAGATCAGTTCAATTTCTTTCGGTGTGAGAATACCTGTATCAAACTTGATAAGTCCCTGGACATCTAGCTTTTTACTTGTGTGTACATCTGTGAGTGCGGACTTATGGGGTAACCATCTGATAGATGGCTCAATGAGACAATAGCCAATTTGATCGCTGTCTTCCTGGATAAGAAGCCAATCATTTTCGCTCAGTGTTTCCAGTAGCATGGGAAACATGATCTTATTTTCCTTAAAAATCATTTCGGTAATTTGATGCAATGACTCTTCAAGTTTACCTAGAAACTGCTCTTTAGAGCTGGCCGAATAGTGCTGCGCTATTTGTTTGATTTCCTTGAGCAGTGCCCGGATTTCATCATCTACTCCCCACATGACTTTTGGTGGTGCGGTAATGCCGTAATTTTCAAGGATAGGAAAGATAAGATTTTCTTTTCGGGTGTAGTGCTTATCAACGTCCCACAGCAAATTTATCTTTTCCAATAGTTCATTTACAACGGCTGATTCCTGTTCAAGATTGGCGGTCTTTAGCCCGGCGATAAGCGGACGAATATCTTTGTTAATCAGTTCTTCTATTGCCTGGTTTTCTTTTCGGTAAACGTCGAGAGGATGCCCTTGCGCTACATCCGTACTGGGCTTTTCGCTTAGTGCTTCCTTAAATACAGCGGCATGTACATCACATAGGTTTTGGATTTCTTCGACAGGAATACCTTCGTTAATAAGACTTTGCTCAATCAAGGAAAGTTCTGCTGCATCCATTTCCGCAGCTATAGAATCGAAACGGGGTTTTACTTCCTCCACACTTTTTCCTTTATGCAAGTCGAGTAGTATCCCTTTGATAATTTGCTTTCTGTGCTCCCGGTTATTTATAAGTTCACTCATCTGTTCTTCGCCCCCCATCTAATAGTCTCTTATATTTTTTGGTTAAGAGAACAAATATATTCCATGGGAGAGCGGGATAAACGCCGGCAAAAAAGAAGCTCAATAATGAATCAGTATGATATCCATTTAAAATATTTGCATATGCAGGCTAAATATAACTAGTTCAGTAAGAAAAATAGCCTGAAAAGGTGTAGAGGGTGTTGAATGCCAGGACTAAAATTAGTACCTGAAATAGGTCTACAGTCCTAAAAAAATATTGACAGAAAATGCTGAAGCATGTAAAATTTTCTTATGAGGGCGAGTACTCGCTCGAGTATAGGAGTGATATAGTTGCAACTGCTTCACCGGAAAGAAAGCGTTGTGTTGACGGCAATTGAAATAATTGACGATTTGGGATTCCTGGGATTTTCTACAAAAGAGATAGCAAAACGGCAGGGAATTTCTGAAGGGACTCTATTTAAACATTTTAGAAGCAAAAATGAAATTGTATTAGCGGTTCTAGATCATTATTCAAAATTTGATCTTGACATTTTTGAATCAACAATGGAGTTTAGAGCAAAGAGCAAGTGTGCTACTGATATGGTTCGTTTCTGGGTAGATGCTTATGGCACGTATTGCGAGAATTATCCTGCGATAACAGCGTTGGCTCAACTCTACGATGTGTTAAGTTATGATGCTGTACTATGGGAAAGGGTACAAGAGATCTATAAAAAACGTTTACTGTATGCAAAAAAAATTGTTGAAGCCATTCAAGAGACTGGAGAAATTTCTCCTGACATGGACAGTGCAGTTATTGCGGAAATTCTTACTGGCAGTTTTAGAAGTATCTGTTTAAGTTGGCGTATGGACGGGCGAAAGTATTCTCTCAGAGAGAAAATGCTGTCTTCATTTAGTGTTATAATCGATGTTTTAAAGAAAAAATGAATTTGAGGTGAATGTAATGAAAAAAGTTTTAATTGTCGATGATGCTGCTTTTATTCGGTTGGCATTGAAAAGTATGCTGCAAAACAATGGATTTGAGGTGATTGGGGAGGCAGAGAATGGGAATGTTGGTGTAAAAAAGTATGTTGAGTTGCAACCCGACTTAGTAACTATGGATATTACCATGCCGGAAATGACTGGAATTGAAGCACTTAAAGCCATAAGAGCAGTGAATCCGAAAGCCAAGGTTGTTATGGTATCGGCAATGGGACAAGAGTCGTTCGTAAAAGAAGCAATTATTAACGGAGCCACCCACTTTTTAGTCAAACCATTAGTAGAAGAAAAGGTCATTAGTACGCTAAACAAAGTTGCCAGTATGTAGAAAAAGTGGTGATATGATGACAAATGGCTATTCGTCTGAGCCTATGTTAGAAATGTATATTTTTGAAACAGGTCAACTGGTGGAACAACTAGAGCAGGTCATACTGAAAAGTGAAACATCACAATGTTTTAATGACTCTGCGGTTGCTGAAATTTTCCGCATTATGCATACGATTAAAGGCTCATCGGCTATGATGTTAATCGATCAAGTTTGTAATATTGCGCATGCAATGGAAGATGTGTTTTTTTACATACGGGAAAATAAAGTTGTAATGCTAGACTGTATTGTTTTAAGCGATATTATGCTGGAAAGCTTGGACTTCATCAAAACTGAAATGGAAAAGCTGAAGGCGGGAAAAACGGCGGATGGTAATGCCGAGAAGCTGACCGCTAAGATAAAAACGTTTTTAGCCAATCTGGAGCGCGAAAATCCCCCGGTAAAATCATCAACAAATAAACCGACTCAAAAGCAACCCAAGTATTATATTATGCCCAGCAAAACACCTAGTGCCGAAACGCAATATTATCAAGCCGTGATTCACTTTGATGAAGATTGTGAAATGGAAAATATCCGGGCCTTTACATTAGTGCAAAACTTAGAAGATATGGTAACTGATATTTCCTATGTTCCGCAAGATCTTATTGAGGATGACGAAACGGCCGCCATTATTCAACAAAATGGCTTTTTATTAACGTTTTCATCAGCAAAAACATATGAGCAGAACAGGGAAATGCTCATAGAAAATACCATGTTCTTAAAAGAACTGAATTTGTCAAAGTTTGATACTATTAGTCAGGCCAAACTTATTGATTTGGAAATAGAAGAAAGTAACCCCAAGCTGCCATCGCTGCAAGAAAAAAAAGGCGACAAACCGGAAGAACCGTTAGCATCAATAAATCAACAAAATATTATCAGTGTTAGTGTTGCCAAGCTTGATCGGCTTATGGATCTGGTAGGAGAATTGGTTATCTCGGAATCAATGGTTACTCAAAATCCGGACCTAAAGGGTTTAAGCATAGATAATTTTAAAAAAGCTGCTCGCCAACTACGAAAAATAACAGGCGAATTACAGGATACGGTTATGTCCATCCGGATGGTACCATTATCAATGACGTTTCACAAAATGCAGCGAATTGTAAGGGATATGCGAAAAAAATTGGGCAAGGATGTCAGGTTGGAGATAATTGGAGAATCCACGGAGGTGGATAAAAACGTAATAGAAAGTATTTCCGATCCGGTTATGCATCTTTTGCGAAATGCCATTGATCATGGAATAGAACATCCTGAGGAGCGAATTGCGTCAGGCAAACCACCTGAAGGAAGAGTTACGTTAGAAGCCGTCAGTGCCGGTAGTGAAGTATTAGTAATAATTCGTGATGACGGACGCGGCCTGGACAAAGAAAAAATACTCAAGCGTGCCAAAGAAAAAAACTTGCTGGTAAGGCCTGAAGCGGAACTCTCGGACAAAGAAATTTATTCATTTGTCTTTTTTCCCGGGTTTTCGACTAAGGAGAACGTAACAGAGTTTTCCGGGCGGGGCGTGGGTATGGATGTTGTTACCAAGAATATTAATGCAATTGGCGGAACAGTACTCATTGACAGCGCTCTCGGAAAAGGAACAACGATTACTTTAAAAATTCCCCTTACCTTGGCAATTGTGGATGGAATGACTATTGGAGTAGGACAAGCCCGTTACACAATACCCATTACAGCCATCCGGGAATCATTCCGGCCACAGGCGCGAGATATCATTTGTGATCCTGACGGAAATGAGATGCTGATGGTACGAGGGCAGTGTTACCCCATAGTACGTTTACACGAATTATTTAAAGCCAAAACAACGATTACAAACATTGAGGAAGGAATTATTGTTATTGTTGAGACCGAACAGAAAACCTTATGCTTATTTGCAGATGAGCTTATCGGTGAGCATCAGGTCGTTGTGAAGGCACTTCCTGCTTATATTAAACGGATTCGTCCCATTCCCGGTATTGCTGGCTGCACACTTTTAGGTGATGGAAGTATTAGCCTGATCCTGGATATAGCGGGAATTGCAGTTTAATAATTAACATCTGAAATAGTGGAAGAAGGGGAGTGGCATTATGGCTGAAAATTATAGCCAATTAAATGATGAAATGGACGAAGATACGCAGAAGGGTAAATTTCTTACGTTTTCTTTAGGAAATGAATATTATGGACTGGAGATATCCTTTGTTACCGAAATTATTGGTATTCAGCCTATCACCGAAATCCCGGAGTTACCCAATTATGTTAAAGGAATTATCAATCTGCGGGGAAAGATTATACCGGTTATGGATGTCCGGCTGCGTTTTAAAAAGCCGTTTCAGGAATACAATGATCGTACCTGTGTTATTGTAATAGACATAAAAAACATATCGATTGGGCTTATTGTTGATAGTGTGTCAGAGGTATTGGCCATTCCTGACAGTAATATTGTTCCGCCGCCAGAGGTAAAAGCCGTTCAGAATAAATACATCAAGGGAATCGGCAAAGTAGAAAATGAAATCAAGCTGCTGCTTGACTGTGAGAAACTTATAAGTGAAGATGAAGCAACAACATTTAGCAATTTATAATAGGGAGAGTATGATAACATGAATTGGTTTAGTAATTTAAAGATTAGCAAGAAACTGATCATCTCATTTATTGCTGTTGCTTTCTTGGCTGGGGTTGTCGGAATTATAGGAATTGTGAATATCAAAAAGATTGATGATAATTACTCGGATCTATTTGTTAATTTTGGTGTTGCTACAGGTGATATCGGAGCGTTAGGCATAGCTTTTCATGATAATCGCAGCACAGTAAGAGATATCATGACGGAAAAGGGAACAGACCGGAGCAAGTATATAAATAAAATCGCGGAAACAGATAAGAAAATTGCAAAGCTATTGCCAAAAGTAGAGAAGACACTGCAAACCGAAGAAGGAAGAAGATACTTTGCATTAGTTCAGGAGAATATTGTAAAGTACAACACAATCAGAGACCGGGTTATCAACATGGCACTATCTAATCAAGAAGCGCAGGCATATGTGCTATTTAAAGCAGAAGGAACAATCGTGGCGGCCGAGGTTGTAAAGGGAATTGACCAACTGTTTGAGCTAAAGGCAAGTGGTGGCCTGAAACGCTCTGACGAATATTCAGCCGTTGCCAATACTGCGGTAATAGTTATGACTGTTATTGTATTAGTGGCTATGCTAACTGCAATCGGGTTAGGTATATTTATTGCACGAATTATTAGCAAGCCAATCGGGCAATTGGTAGAGGGAGCTAACCTTATTGCCAATGGTGATCTAAATGTTGCTATCGAAGCAACGACTAAAGATGAAGTGGGTCAATTGGCAGCAGCCTTTCGCAAAATGGCAGATCAAATCAATGAAGTTATACTTAATATAGCATCAGCCGCTGAGCAAGTGGCAGCGGGATCCAAACAAGTTTCTGAGTCCAGCATGAGTTTGTCGCAGGGAGCCACCGAGCAAGCAAGCTCTATTGAACAATTAACAGCTTCTATTGAAGAAATAGCTTCGCAAACACGCCAAAATGCCCAAAGTGCTAACCAAGCCAACGAACTTGCCGAAACGGCAAAAGAAAACGCCGCACAGGGCAATACCCAAATGCATGAAATGCAAAAGGCCATGATTGATATTAATGAATCTTCCAGTAATATATCCAAAATAATTAAGGTAATTGATGAGATTGCTTTTCAAACTAATATTCTCGCATTGAATGCGGCAGTCGAAGCGGCAAGAGCGGGCCAGCATGGCAAAGGGTTTGCAGTTGTTGCAGAAGAAGTACGTAATTTGGCAGCTCGTTCGGCTAATGCCGCCAAAGAAACTACGGTTATGATTGAAAGCTCCATTAAGAAGGTAGAAGATGGAACAAAGATTGCTAATGAAACGGCTTTAGCGCTTAACAAGATCGTTGACGGGGTTACTGAAGTTGCTGCTTTGGTTAATAATATTGCTGTAGCCTCGAATGAACAAGCAGCTGGAATCACACAAATTAACCAGGGAATTGCTCAAGTATCTCAGGTGGTGCAAAGTAATTCGGCGACTTCTGAAGAGAGTGCCGCGGCCAGTGAGGAGCTTTCGAGCCAAGCTGAAATGCTCAGACAAAGCGTAAGCCGATTTAAGCTTAAAAAGGAAAGTTATGCTCAAAAACGGTATAATGAGCTTAATCCGGAAGTATTGAAAGTATTAGAAACCATGGCGGAAAAAAATCGCCAACAAAGAAGCATGGAAGATAAAGCTGCAAATATAGCCGCTCCAAAAATACAAATTGCTTTAAGTGATCAGGAATTCGGAAAATATTAAACTAAGAGGAGAGCTTTTGGAAAGCTCTCCTTCAATATAAATTGGGTGAGAAAATGCTGGCGATTACTAATAAGGAGTTTGAGCAGTTAGCAGGGTATATAAAACAACACTATGGTATTCATCTGCGCGAAGAAAAAAAGACACTCGTTGTGGGGCGATTACAAAATCTCTTAATGAAACAAAACATCGCTACTTTTACTGAGTACTATGACAAAATTATTCATGATAAAACAGGTCTTGCGGCTAATGAATTAGTGAGTCTGATTACTACCAACCATACCTTTTTCATGCGTGAACCCGATCACTTTAGTCATTTTAAAGAGACAGTATTACCGTATCTTTCGCAGGTAGTGCAAGATAAGGATTTACGGATATGGAGTGCCGGTTGCTCATCTGGAGAAGAGGCTTACACGCTGGCCATGTTGCTTGATGAGTATTTTGGAGCGAACAAAAAATTATGGGATACTAAGATTTTAGCTACAGATATTTCTCCTAAAGTCCTGGAAACTGCGCAGAAAGCTATTTATAGCAATGAGGCTTTATTCGCTCTGCCAAAGCAGTGGAGGTTGAATTACTTTGAAAGGATGGATAGCGAAAGTTGCAGAGTGGTGCCCAGGATAAGAGAAGAAGTCATTTTTCGTAAGTTCAATCTTATGAATCCGGTCTTTCCGTTTAAGAAAAAGTTTCATGTAATTTTTTGCCGCAATGTCATGATCTATTTTGATTCAGCAACTAAAAATTCGTTGATCAATGCCTTTTATGATTCTCTGGCAGACGGAGGCTATCTTTTTATTGGCCATTCTGAATCGGTTAACCGGGCCGTATCGAAGTTCAAATATATAAAACCTGCCGTGTATCGAAAGGAATTATAGGATGAGGAAAATCAAAGTTCTTGTTGTGGATGATTCTATGCTATATCGTGAGGTTCTAACTAAAGGTCTGTCCGTGGATGTGAATATTGAAGTTGTTGCAAAGGCTGTCGATCCTTTTGATGCCCGAGATAAAATTATTCAGTTCCATCCGGATGTTATGATACTTGATGTGCAAATGCCTAAGATGAATGGGATTGAATTTTTGCGGCGCCTGATGCCTCAGTATCCATTACCGGTTATTGTTATAAGTTCTGTTAGTGAGGCCGTTTTTGAAGCTATTACTGTTGGTGCAGTTGATTTTGTGGCCAAACCTGACATCCAATCACCGAAAGGTGTCGAGAACTTTATCAATGAACTGATAGCCAAGGTTAAAACAGCCGTATATGCTAAGCCTACCCAGGAAGTGTCCGAAGAAAGGTGTATTCCCGGAATCAATTACTCTAATCTGTCGGATCAAGATAAGGTTATTGCGATTGGGGCATCTACTGGTGGAACGGAAGCCATTTATAATATAATCAAGCATTTACCTCCCAATATACCTGGTATTGTGATTGTTCAGCACATTCCTCCCGTATTTTCAAAAATGTATGCCGAGCGGTTGAATGCTTCCACGTGCTTTCAAGTAAAGGAAGCCCAAACCGGGGACAAAGTTCATCCTGGCAGAATATTAATAGCCCCCGGCAATGAACACATGATCGTTAAGAAATATAGTGACGGATATAGGGTTAAATGTTTCAGTGGCGAAAAAGTAAGCGGGCATTGCCCCTCGGTGGATGTACTGTTTAATTCTGTTGCGCAAGAGGCCGGTGCCGGCAGTATAGGAGTCATTTTAACAGGAATGGGCTGCGACGGAGCCAAGGGGCTATTGGCTATGCGTAAACAAGGGGCAGGAACCATTGGGCAGGATGAGGAATCTTCCGTAGTATATGGTATGCCCAAAGTTGCCTATAACATTGGTGCGGTAAAAAGGCAGGCAGCCCTGAAAAATATACCACAGGCTATTTGTACAATGTTGCTTAGTAATTAACATCTATAGAAAGTATGTTGCGGAGTATTATCAAATGTTGATTGCCTTGTTTAGGAAAATGTGAAACAGAAGAGTAATGGCAAAATTGCAGGAGATGACTAATGAGTACGCATATGATGGAGAGCGAAGAGAACAGTTTTAGGACAATTTTTAATTCCGTTCCGGCAGTAATGTGTGTTGTTGACGAGTCGGTAGTGCTGACAGAGGCTAATAACGCGGCTTTGAATTTATTTGGAAAAAACAGAGAACGGGTTATTGGCAAAAAAATTGGCAACGTATTGCGCTGTAAAGAAATTTTTAAGGAAGAACGTGGCTGCGGCTTTGGGGCTGAGTGTCAGTATTGCGAATTTCGCAGGGCAGTATCCCTTGCGCTTGAAGGTGTGCCCGTATTAGGTATCGAATGTCCCAAAACCATTGTTGCGGACAATAATGAAATCATGCTTTGGTTTAGCATTAACGCTTGGCCAATCAAGATCGGCGGCAAATCTTATGCCGTGTTGTCACTCATTGATATTACTGATCGGAAACAGAAAGAAATATCGGTGGCTAAAACCCGGGATTTTTACTTAAGAATTTTTGAAAACTTTCCAACCATCATTTGGCGTAATAATATCCAAGGAAAAGCTGAGTACATCAATGAAAACTGGTATACATTGACTGGGCAGAATATCGGGGCGGCATTGGGATACGGATGGTTAGAGCGGGTTCACGCTGATGACAGAACAAAGTTTTTTCATTCTCAAGGTAAAGCAATGGATAAAGGTGAGTTTGCAGAAGGCGAAATGAGGGTATTAGACAGGAGCGGACAATACCGGTGGCTTCATTATGCCAATAAACTGTACTATGCGATGGATGGGGCGCCGGAAGGGTATATATGCATGGGGGTTGATATCACAGACAAAAAGCTTACAGCAGAAGAACTCAGAAGAGAAAAAGAAAAAGCTGAAGCAGCTAATCAGGCAAAGAGCGAGTTTTTGGCTAACATGAGCCATGAAATCAGAACCCCGATCAACGGCATTATGGGAATGATCGAGTTAACGTTGTTGACGGAGAATGACAGTGAACACAAGGACAACCTGATGACCGCAAAATCTTGCATACGTTCCTTATTGAACATCATTAATGACATACTGGATTTCTCCAAAATGGAAGCGGGAAAATTGTCATTAGAGAGTATTAGATTTAATCTTAGAGACGTAGTTGACGAAGTTATCAAAGCGCAATCGCACCTTACTGAACGTAAAGGCTTGGATCTAACCTATAGTTTTTCTGACAGCACTCCGGAAATTATAACCGGTGATCAGAACCGTCTACGGCAGATTCTCAACAATCTTTTAGACAATGCTATTAAGTTTACGGACAATGGCGGCGTAGCCCTGTCAGTGGGATCGTTACCGACAGCTAAAGATTCCGTTGAATTGACATTTTCGGTTGCGGATAACGGAATTGGGATTGCCCCGCATGAGATGAACAGGCTTTTCCGGTCTTTCAGCCAAGTTGATGGTTCTATCACGAGACGTTTTGGCGGTACTGGGTTGGGATTGGCCATATCAAAGCAGCTTGTGGAAATGATGGGTGGCAAGATATGGGTTGAAAGTGAGAAAGGCAAGGGGAGCACTTTTTATTTTACCATCAACTGCAAAGCAGCCTCAGCTACTGAAGTTGCTTTGGAGCCTAAGACAAATTATTGCAGGACTATGAACCCATTGAACATTTTGCTGGTGGAAGATGACCCGGTCAACAGGCATGTAACCACAAAAATGATTAGTGAGATAGGCCATCAGGTCGATACGGCAGAAAGTGGGATCAAAGCGTTAGCGCTTTGGAAACAAAAAAAATATGATTTAATTCTTATGGATATCCATATGTCTGAAATGGATGGAATTGAGGTGACAAAACGGATAAGAGAATCTGAAATAGGAGAGCGTACACCGATTGTTGCATATACAGCGTGTGCTCTTGCTGGGGATAGGGAACGATTTTTGGCGGCAGGCATGGACGAATATCTGTCAAAGCCAATACAAATGACAGAAATGTGTGCAAAGCTGGAATTGTTTTCTTTATATAAAAAACAACCAGAATTTAATTTCAGTAATCTGCAGATAAGTGAAAACGGCGATGTGGTTTTAGTTAATACGCAAGCGGACATAGCAAAGAAGGATAGCTCAATAGTTACGGATATTTTAAACCTTGCTGACCAGATTGGGGAGAAACCTGAGCAGATTGAGGGAATTGCCCATAAGATGAAAGTATTGGCAAGTGAAATTGCTTCGGACAGACTGAAAAGTGCCGCATTTAAAGTTGAACTGGCTGCTCGACGGGGAGATATGGAAGAAATAATGCAGCGGATAACTCATCTTAAACAGATATGTTCGACTTTCAAGAAAGCAAAATAATAGCATAATTAAAAAGAGGTGAATTGTAATGAAAATATTAATAGCCGAAGACGATATGGTAAGCAGAAAATTTCTATTTAAGTTTTTTTCTCAATATGGCGAGTGTGACTTGGCTGTAGACGGATTGGAAGCTTTAGAAGCATTTTTTCTGGCTCTAAAAGAAGAGGAACATTATGATTTGGTCTGCTTAGATATTATGATGCCGAAAGTTGATGGCGTGAAGGTTTTGAAAACGATTAGAAAACTGGAAGCAGATAAAGGAATAGGACCGGAAGATCATGTTAAAGTTATTATGATAACAGCCTTAGGACAAACAAGCTATGTGCAGAATTCTTTCGATATTGGTTGCGACGCCTATGCTTCAAAGCCTGTGGATATTGACAAGCTAAAATTAGTGCTAAAAAAATTGGGCCTTATCAATCACGCAGAGTAATCTTTTTGCTGGAACTATTCAAAGATTATCGTTCGGGAGGCCGTGATGCTTCGTTTATCAAACGATCAACTTCAGCCAGGAATGGTTATTGCACAGAACATTTATAATGCTGCCGGACAAATATTACTGGCAAAAAGCGTAACACTGGACAAGCCTATAATTGCTAAACTGAGAGAGATGGGGATTGACTCGGTATTTATCAATAATCCCTATTTACACATTGAACCTCAGGATATTATTTACGAAAAGACCCGGGTTGAAACCATTAAGTTTACTCATAATGCTTTTGAAAGCTTCGGTAAAACTAAGATGCTTAATGTGGCTGGCATACAAGATATGATAAAAAAAGTTGTTGAAGACATTCTCGACAATCGTCATGCGGTCATTCAACTTACTGATATTCGGGCACGGGATGATTATACATTTGGCCATTCCATTAATGTTTGCCTACTTTCAACCATGATCGGGGCAAAACTGCACTTGAATGAACATCAATTATTCGAATTAGCGCTGGGTGCGATTTTGCATGATTTAGGTATGATGCTCATTCCGGCAGATATCTTTCGAAAACCAAGCTGTCTTTCGCTTGAAGAAAAACAGTATATAGGAGAACATCCGGAAAAGGGCTTTAGTATTTTACGAAAAATAGGCCCGATACCCCTGCTTTCCGCTTACGTGGCCTATCAGCATCATGAAAATTTTGATGGTTCCGGATATCCTTGTAAGCTATCGGGAGAGAAAATACACAAGTATGCCCGAATTGTTGCTGTTGCGGACATGTATGACGCCATAACTTCCGACAGGGCTTACCGGAAAGCATCTTTGCCGCATGAAGCTTATGAAATTATGATAGCAGCCCGAGCCACCAAACTTGATCCGGTTATCGTAGATGCTTTTTTAGAGAATGTGGCGATATATCCTATTGGGACTACTGTTCTTATCGATACAGGTGAAATTGGTGTCATAATTGATACATACCCTAAACTATCGACGCGTCCGGTAATAAAAATTATTTCTGATGAGTTTGGTAATGCATGGAACGGACCGGAGAAGATAATCGACTTTACAAAGGATTTAACGAGATTTGTCGTTCGGGTCTTGAACCCAGAAGAAATCTTCAAGCTTAACAACTAAATTACAGTTGGGCAAAGGATGGATATACCTTTTGACGGTGTGTTTCGTTAATTTTATTAAGAGGAGATAAGGCTGTGAATCAAACAAAGCTTAAAGAAGCTGAAGAAAAGTTTATCATGCGATTTCCTGGTGGATTTTCTAATCCGCAGATGATTGAACTGTCGAAAAAACACAAGGTGGAGAAAATGAAAAAGATGGCACAAGACAGCTTTATGATAGAGCAGTTTGATTTCACCGATAATATCATAGAATCCATGGGGAAGATTGTCAGTCAGTCATCATTGATTTCTGTCTTTGAGAAGCCAAAATTTAGAGATTTAATGAAAGTTCTGAGTGAAAATGAGAAAAAGCATTTAGCCCATGGCCTGAAGGAATTTTTACACGGTGATCAAACATTTGGTTTTGGGCTAATGACAGGACTACTGCAAGAGTACAAACTGGCAAAATGGCCATTGTTGACAGTCTATCCTATCTATTACCGGCCAAGTGTGGAAGTTTTCATCAAGCCGACAACGGCGAAGGGAATAATAGAGTACTTTGAATTAACAGGAATCAAATACAATTCAAAGCCAACCTTTGAATTTTATAAAGCTTTTCGCGAACAAATCCTACAGATGAAACAAAAGGTGCATTCTTCACTTCAAGTAGATAATGCTGCTTTTTGCGGGTTCCTAATGATGACGCTGGAACACTCTTTGCATAACGATTAAATTAATAAGCACTATATCTTTTAGTCATACACCGTTGAGTTGCATAATTTCTCTATTAGTTACTGAGCAAAGTCGAACTGTAATTTGTATTGGAAAACAGGGAAGTATAAGATAAATGATGCTATTCAATTAGGAGGTACCCTCTTATGAAGAAAATATGGCTTGCGGGTGGTTGCTTTTGGGGTGTTGAAGCGTATTTTTTGCAACTCAAAGGAGTGCTAGATACAAGAGTAGGATATGGGCAAGGCATTACAGACCAGCCTACATACCAACAGGTATGCTCAGGAACTACTGGTTTTACCGAGGTATGTGAAGTAACTTATGATGAAAAGCTTTTGCCATTACCAAAGCTGCTTGAACATTTTTTTCGGATTATCGACCCGACATCAATAAATCGCCAAGGTCCAGACCGAGGTACACAGTATCGATCAGGAGTATATTACTCATCGGATGATGAAAAGGAGATCATTGTTAATTTTATAAATGAAAGGCAACAACACTATATGGATTCAATTGTAGTAGAAGTTGAGCCAGTGAAGAGCTTTTTTCCTGCCGAGGATTATCATCAAAGGTATCTGGAAAAAACACCTGGCGGGTACTGCCATGTTAATTTAGGATTAGCGCGGCCGGATGAGCGTAAATAGATGCTAAATAACACAGCTTGACATCCAGTAGCTTTCTCGTGTTTTTCCTATCGACGTTAAAGACCTGCATAGCAGATATGGTATGCAGGTCTTGACTTTATGGTAAGAGAATTAATTTTAAGTTAACTTTATTTGAAAAAAATAGAGGAATATGCCAAAACATGGAAAACAATATAAGAGTATTCGTTTTTTTAGGAGGGCTTATATTGTTGCCATCTTCTATCCATGCCAGAGTATATATTTTGATTACGATAATAGTAACAATTCCTCTAATTTTTTTTGCTTATATAAATGCAAATAATACGAAACAACGTCTTATACTTGAAAAACAACAAACGCTGACTATGATTGCAAACATGTTAGATCAGAAGGTTATTCGGTCTTACGATACTGTTTTAGAGGAGCGAAATGCCCAGAACCTTTCGGTTGATGAAAAGCGACGGATACTTAATGAGTTTTTTCAGCCTTTCGTTAATGAAGTGTTTCAAAAGTATCCTGGTTATGGGTTGGCGTATTATCATCCTGATTACAACGTAATTGCGCTTGCGCCATATAAAGAAAATTTAATTGGAGTACAGGCACATCCACTTGCTTTGAAAGTTTATGAAACCAAAGCAATTACTTTTGTGCAGATAGACAGCGGTATAATGCGGGGCGGTAAGCCGCTATTAGCAGTTGTTTACCCGCTTTTGTATGAGGGCAAAGTCATTGGTCATGCCGCGGTTAATATAACCATCGAAGATATTGAAAATGAATTTTATGCAGTATTAGCAAGAAACATTCTTGTTATTTTCGGGATTTGGTGTCTAATCATCATTACCATAAGATGGTGTTTTAACGGTATTGATAGATCTCTTAAAGAATTCGCAGTACAAGCGAAAGAAGCTTGTACTGACATTAGCAAATTCAAAAGTTTTCCGCCGCTTATTCCTGTATTCGCTGAAATTATCGACCTGAGAGAAAATCTAAGAAAGCGGGAACACAGTTACCGAACATTAGCAGAAAACTCTCCTGACTCAATATATCGCTTTGATCGTGACGGCAGACTATTATACTTCAATCCCGAAGCGGAAAGACGTGTAGGGAGAAAGTTTCCGCTAGGGAGAAAGCCAAGCGAGTATACTTTTATTCCGCCCCAATATCGTCAATTTGTAGACGAAACAGTAAAAAGAGTTGTCGAAACAGGAACTAAAGTAGAGGTCGAATATGAGAACAAAGACTTTCAAATGTGGAGAAACCGGCATTTTAAATTGACGTATATACCAGAAAAGAATTCGCGTGGTGAAGTCGAGACTGTCCTTGGTTTTTCGAGGGATGTTACCGAGATCAAACAAGCAAATGAACGTTTCTTGAAAGCCTTTAATTTAAACCCTAATCTTATGATGCTAATATCGCTTAAGGATAGGACCTATATTGATGTTAACGAGGCTTTTTTAAAGGCCTGTAATCTAAAAAGGGAAGAAGTCATTGGCCGGTCGGTACTGGATTTAAATCTTTTTGTGGATGCAAAACAGCAAGAAGAATTGCAAAACTTAATATTTGGGCAAGGCTATATTTCGAATTATGAGTTGCAATATCGCTGTGGTGATACTGTGCGCACCGGGCTTTTTGCCTGTGAAACAATCGAAGTATTCGGTATTGCCAGTATGCTCCACGTTATAACGGACATCACCGCCAAAAAGCAGCTTGATTCAGAACTGGCTAGATTCGAGAGTTTGAATCTTATCGGCGAAATGGCAGCCAGTATAGCGCATGAAGTTCGTAATCCGATGACTGCAGTGAGAGGATATCTCCAGTTTTTTCAGCGAAGTCCAAAGTTCGTTGATTACGACGAACAGCTTGAGATCATGATTAACGAAATTGATAGGGCCAATTCAATAATTACCGAGTTTTTGTCCCTTGCGAAAAATAAGAGATCCGAATTAGAAATAGGCAATTTAAATGATATTATAAATGTTATGCAGCCTTTATTACAGGCAGACGCACTGTGTTTTGGCCACAGTCTCCGCATAGAGACTTCACCTGTCCCTGATATTTCTCTGGACAATAAAGAAATAAGGCAACTCATTTTAAACCTGGTACGAAATGCCTACGAAGCCATGGAGTTACCCGGAAGTGTTACAATTAAGACTTATAGCGATAATGATAATATCGTGTTGGAA
Source organism: uncultured Sporomusaceae bacterium (assembly GCA_964497205.1). GTDB lineage: Bacteria > Bacillota > Negativicutes > Sporomusales > Sporomusaceae > Sporomusa. The sequence continues at coordinate 3,478 of CAZCEN010000019.1, read as the reverse complement.
ATTAAAGATACCGGTAAGGGTATTCCCTCTGAAATAAGACATAAGCTAGGAACGCCGTTTGTTACTACAAAAGACCAAGGAACTGGGTTAGGGCTAGCCGTCTGTTATCGTGTAGCGGAAAGGCATAAAGCTGTGATAGAATTTGACAGCTCATTAGAAGGCACTTCTTTTTTTGTAAAGTTTAGGACAGAATAGCTGCAGGATTATCATACTTGGTGTCGTCAAGGGGACATTCCCTTTTTGTCATACATGTGGTACGATATTAGCTGGAAAATAGGAACAATGGAAAGGTTTACTGGAATCTAATCAGGTTGGTGTTACATTGATTTTCTTAAGCCCAGACCTTTTGTGTCCAAGGAGGATTCTTACATGTTGCCAGTAGAAAAGGCGGCCGTTTTTCTTATGATCATAGGGATGGAAAAAGGTCAGAAAATTATCGAAGTCATGGATAATGGCGAAATTAAAGCTGTTATTTCAGAAATTAGAAAAATAAAATCGATACCGCGGGAAACACAAGAAAGTGTTATGACTGAATTTAAAGAACTTGGCTATGAAGAACAAATGAAACCTTCCGACATATTAACAATTATACGCTTTTTGTTTAATGGCAGTAAAATAAGCAAATAATTTAGTTATAAAAAAACGGATATGGAAATTATGCTAAGTTGTTAAGACCACCCGCCAACGGGTGGTTTATTCTACTCTATGGTAACAATTGCAGTACCAGGTTCAAGCAAGAAATCTAGCAGAGGAAGTGATTTAAAGAATGGAATCAAGCCAGTTAAATATAGTTATAGCATTAATGTTAGCAATGTTTTTGGGAGCAGTTGAGGGAACGGTTGTAACTACGGCTATTCCGACTATAGTAAAGGATTTACAGGGATTTGAATATATCAGCTTGGTATTTTCGGCCTACTTACTAACTGCAGCAATCTCAACACCAATCTATGGGAAACTGTCAGACTTATATGGAAGAAAAAATGTACTTTCAATCGGAATCATCATTTTTTTAACCGGAAGCCTTTTATGCGGACTATCACAGAGTATGTATATGCTGATTGGCTTCCGGGCAATTCAAGGGGCTGGTGCAGGTGCAATATTTACCGTAACCTTTACAATTATCGGAGATATATTTACCCTGGAGGAAAGGCCAAGGATTCAAGGATTTATAGGCACCGTATGGGGAATTGCCAGCCTTGTAGGTCCGTTTTTGGGAGGAATTTTAGTAGAGATGCTGTCTTGGCATTGGATATTTTTTATTAATATTCCTTTTGGCATATTATCTATTATTCTCTTACAAAAGAATTTCAATGAAAGGTTTGCCAAAACAAAGCACAGCATTGATTATGCAGGGACTATTACGTTATCGATGGCAATCCTTATATTTTTGAATATCTTCATATCAGGTGAAAATATAAATAGTCATCACAATATGTTCATTGTAATATCAGTTTTGTTAACTGCGATAATGTTAGTTGCCTTTTATAAAATAGAAAGAAAGGCCAAAGAGCCGGTTATTCCTTTTGACATTTTCACTAAGACCAGCACTATTGTAAATGTCATAAGTTTTTTAGCTGCAGCTATATTAATAGGATCCAATGTTTATCTGCCAATATATATACAGAATGTATTAGGTTTTAGTGCTAAAATGTCAGGATTGGTTCTGGCCCCCATGTCGGTTGCGTGGTTGATTGCCTCCGTGATTTTGGGGAAATGCATAATAAAATATGGAGCAAAAACAGCAATACTGATATCTAACGCTATTTTACTTATCGGCACAATCTTGATGCCTACCTTAAGGATAGATTCCTCTTTATTTGTAATCTTACTATACGTTATCATAATGGGTGTTGGGTTTGGCGGCGCTTTTACTACTTTAACAATAATTGTGCAGGAATCCGTAGAATATAACCAACGAGGCGTTGCCACTGCGACAAATTCACTGCTTAGAACATTAGGGCAAACAATAGGCGTAAGTGTATTTGGAAGTATATTTAATTTATATATCACTAAATACTTCATCAACCTTGGTGTAAGAGGTATAGATCCCAGTAATTTATATAAGTCCTCTGCATATACGGTTGCCATTACCAGCGAACAAATAAAGCTTTCTTTACACTATTCTTTACATGCTTTGTTTATAATACTTATAGCGATAGCCGTCTTAACTCTAATCTTATCAATAGCAATGCCTAAAATACCAAGAGAATAGTTCAACAGTTGGGAAGTAGACTATAAGTTTGAGTGTGATTTAAAAAAATCTTGACTTAAACTACCAAATTATTCTATAATTTGATTTGAGTCAAATAATGAGGTGATAACAGTGGCTCGACCACCACAAGACCCCCAATTACGTATTACTGAAATTTTAAATGCTGCCGAACCTCTGTTTTATTCAAAAGGTTACCAGGAGACTAGTATTAGTGATATCGTAACAAACATGGGGGTAGCACACGGAACAATCTATTACTATTTTAAATCCAAAGAAGAGATATTAGAGGCGTTGATTCAACGCCATCTTTTGACTTTTGTATCAGAAGTTAAAATGAAGATTCGGACGGATAGTATTACTCCACCATGTAAAATTCAGCTCATAATCCAAATTCTCCTTAAGAGTCTTTATCGAGATAATAATTTAACATTTGAATTTCTTTATAATGATCGCACAATTCATTTCCTTGATAAGTTAGCGCGTCAAGGAAAACAAGTAACATATCCTTTATTCCTCGAGATTGTTGAAGAAGGGAATCAAAAAAATTGCTTTCAAATACCACATCCACAAGCTGCAGTAAATATCATTCAAGCCATAATAGAGTCTTTGATTAACGAGATTTACGAAAAATCATCAAAAGAGTTGCTAGCACATCAGGTTAAACTATCAGAAGAGCTTATTGAACGTGTTTTGGGATCGGAACAGGGAACTATAAATATCGTCATTGAATGAAATGGGTAATAAACGCTATCCGGTATAATCTGGTGAGCGCTTTTTTTACCTATTAATTGACTCGAATCAATTAATTGTGAAGTGTTTAAGTGATCAAAATAACAGCTCCTTTAGAATGCAATTATGGTAATTAGTAGTAGCTTAAACCTAAAATATTGAGGAGGAATCATTATCATGTATTCGATTATCCAAGGCATTCCCGTTTCGGTAGACTCGCCATTATCTCAGGAGCAAATTAGCCAATTAGTTTCCGAAATGAGGAAAGCGTGGAGTTGGGAAGGACGAAGCATTGGAAAAATCGAGATTAGTAGTGAGGATGAACAGATTCAAATTTATATTTATGAACCCCCGTCTGTTAAGGTTATTCCTAAGATATGAGGAGTTGGTGAGGGGTGAAAAGACTTTTTCCTACCACCTGGGTATCCATTATTTCGGCGTTGCTGTTATTCCCAGTTGGCATATTTCTGCCACCCTCTTGGGGGTGGGAGAACGGGCCGCTGGAAAATACACAAGTCCTTATCCTGAGCATAGGTT
>CAZCEN010000018.1:21225-23265 GCA_964497205.1 uncultured Sporomusaceae bacterium | reverse complement strand
CCGGCAGTATCGATAATAGTGACCCTGAGATCAATTCGGGAGCTTAATTCTTTAATTTTTTCGTCAATCTGAGCTTTTTGAATCGGTCCGGCCATATCGGGGTAAATTAGTTCTTCAATTATTTTTGCCTGACTGAGCATCGTAGCATTAAGGCTGGCAATGTTGTGCTGATAAAAAAACCATAATATATAACTGCCAACCGCGCTCAATGTAAAAAGAACAAGTACTAAAAAGAGTACAACGAGACGGTTGCGAAGATTGCGAGCAAACATAGGATATTACCTCCGACTAGGTTTTTACTATTACCAATATACCGCAAAAATTAGGTAAACGCCAATTGTATATCTTAACATGGCTTTAACAATTCCTTAACACAACACTTGTATAAATGTTTTACAATTGAGACATGAAAACCGTACAAATACTGAGGAGGAAATAATAATAATGAAACTTTCTAAAAAGCTGTTAATAAGTGCATTGGCATTGATGCTGGGTGCAAGTTTAGTAACAGGTTGCGGCGACCAAAAAGAAGCGCCTAAAGACGCCAAGGCACAAACTGAGTTATCAGGTACAGTTACCGCTTCTGGTTCAACAGCGCTGCTGCCTTTCTTAAAACCGGCTCAGGAAGAATTTCAGAAGAAAAATGCTAAAGTTACTGTTAATATAGCTGGCGGCGGATCGTTTACAGGTCAGAACCAAGTGGCGGCCGGTTCGGTTAATATCGGTAACTCTGACGTAGCGCTTCAGGACAACCTAAAAGATAAAGGTCTTGTAGAAACCAAGCTAGTAGGTATTCCTTTTGTATTTATCACTAACACTGATGTTAATGTAGATAATCTGACCCAGCAACAATATGTAGATATCTTCACAGGCAAAGTGACTAACTGGAAAGAAGTAGGCGGCAAGGATCAAAAAATAACCATTATCCACCGCGCTAAATCCTCCGGCTCACGCGGCGCCATTGCTGACATTGTTCTTAAAGGCGCAGCCTTTACCGATAATGCCGTAATTCAAGATTCTAACGGCGCAGTTCGTGCGGCTATTGCCAGCACTCCTGGTGCTATCGGTTATGTTGATGCCGCTTATGCTGACCAATCGGTTAAAGCACTGGCCTATAATGGCGTGAAATATAGTATTGACAATGTAGTGAGCGGTAAATACCCAGTGTTTACTTATGGCCGTATGTATACCAAGGGTGAACCAACCGGTGCAGTAAAAGCCTTTATTGATTATGCAACAAGTAAAGAATTCCAGGAAGCTTATGCCGAAAAGAATGGTTTTGTGCCTATTACCAAAATGAAGCAGTAGTGGTTTCCCTCCCCCTTATTAAATAGTATAAGCCTTAGGCTTTGGCCTAAGGCTTTACTATTTTGCGCATACTAAAATATTAACACAAACTTAACAATCTATTAACAAAAGCCAGCTTGCGATTGACGTATAATTGAGGGGAACTATTCTTTTTAGACAGGATGTGACTTGATGGCTGTAGTTGCTGACAATAGAAATCATCAGCTCAAGCTGTTATATGACCGCTATATTCGCTATTTGTTTATTGCAAGTGCTTTTCTCATGACTATAATCATCTTATCTATCATTGTATTCGTAGGCCAACAGGGGTTAATGACCTTCAAAGAAGTCACTCCCACAGAGTTCTTTTTGTCCGCAAAATGGGACCCGACAGAGGACAAATTAGGTGCATTAAGCTTTATTAGCGGGTCACTATATGTTACCGTGCTTGCAGTATTGCTCGGAGCACCGTTGGGGCTGGCCGGAGCCCTGTTTATGGCTAAAATTGCACCGGCCTGGCTGCGGGAAATTATGCGACCCGCTACTGACTTATATGTAGCTATTCCCTCGGTTGTGTACGGCTATGTTGGCTTAACCATACTGGTTCCGTTTATCCGGGAATTTTTTCATGTTAATACTGGCTTCGGCCTGTTTGCCGCTTCGCTTATTTTGTCCATTATGATATTGCCCACCATTATCAGTATTTCGGAAGATGCCCTGAGAGCTGTGCCCAAAACTTTGGAGGAGGCTTCT
>CAZCEN010000018.1:0-21125 GCA_964497205.1 uncultured Sporomusaceae bacterium | reverse complement strand
CTGCCGGTACTAAGCTGGAATTTTATCACGGGGATGCCTAGTGATATTAACGCCGGCGGTGGGGTGGGACCGCAACTGTTTAACTCCTTCTATATCCTGCTATTATCCATGTTATTTTCTATTCCGATCGCTGTTGGTGCCGGGATTTATTTAGCAGAATATGCCGGTAACGACAGACTGACAGATATGATCAGATTAAGTACCGAGAGTTTGGCTACCGTCCCTTCCATTGTGCTGGGGCTATTCGGAATGATAATCTTTGTCAATATGCTGGGAATGGGTTTCAGTATTATTGGTGGCTCGCTTACTTTAATGCTGCTTAACCTGCCGGTACTTGTCAGGGTAACCGAAGAGTCCATCAGGACCGTGCCTGTCCATTACCGGGAGGCTAGTCTGGCACTGGGGGCGACTAAGTGGCAAACCATCTGGCGGGTAGTGCTGCCAAACGCCCTGCCGGGCATAATTACCGGGATTACTTTAACTGCCGGCAGAGCTTTAGGTGAAACGGCCATTTTGATTTTCACCGCCGGTACTACCGTATCCAGAAGCCTGCCGGATTTTGATGTCACAGCCGCTGGCGAAACACTGGCTGTACACATGTGGTATGTCATGGCAGTTGGTCTGGTTCCTGACAGGGTAGCAATTGCTGATGGCATCGGTGCACTCTTAATCTTAACTATCCTTATTTTTAATTTGATGTTTACTTTGCCAAGTAAATATATTCAGCGCCGCATGGCTGGCGGCGGCCATTAAAAGAGTATGAAAAAGTCCTGAGAACTAAATCTCAGGACTTCGCATTTTAAGGGCATATTCATCAAGTGGTTTTAATTTTTTTTGTTTCGAAGCAGCCTTGGTTACTTTAGACCAGGCTTTTTTCCAGCCGCTTTTGGCGGCCGCTGATTTGGCGAGCTGCCAGCCGGTGATAAGCCCGGCGTCCCTGTGTGTAAGCCTGCTGGCGGAAGCTTTGACTACTTCATGAAGAAAGATCGGGGTAAGGGTAATATTCTGTATATTACTCAATACCTCCTGAAGTTTTTCAAGGCGCGCAGCTAGCAATTCCGTGCTGTGTGGCAGGGCGGCGGCTAATGCTTCCAGGGTGTAGTGCAGGCGTTTGCCGGAAAGATCAATTTGCTGGACAAGTTCCGGATTGGTAAGGGTAAGGTTACTGCCTTGGTCCAGGAACTGGGTTAGCCACTCGGCTAAGCGGTCACGGGAGAATTCCTTAAATAAAATAGTATCATCCAGGCTTTGTTCAGCATAAGTCTGTAACCATGACCATAAGCCCAGAAACACGGGGGTAAGTTGTCCGCTGGCAGCTTTAGCATAGAAGTCGGCTCTGATGGTTTCACTTTTACCGGCAAGTAAGGAAGTTAACACTTGTTTGCCCGGGGTGTTGGGAATTGTTTGTGCCATATATTCCGTAAGTTCATCCCAGGCATGCTGAAAGAGTTCAAAGTCGTGAATATGGCTAAGTTGGGTATCCCAGGCGGTGAGTTCTTTTTGCCAGTGCAGATATTCTTCCGGCAGCAGTGGCTGTGTGAATTCTAAGAGTGCATAGAGCGTATGCAATAGATTCTGGAGTTCCTGCAAGGGGCTGGTAGCGTTAGGGCTTGATAAAAAGACTTGCTGGGCCCGGATTGCTTCATGAATATAGTAAATCATGGTTTGGCACAGTACTTGGCGCGCAGGAAAGGCTGTGCTGATTTTTTTTACTGGGGAAGGCTGGGGCGTATCATTGGCGAGACTGTCAGGCAAACCCGCCAGCAGGGTAGCCCGGTATAGTTTGCTATCCCGTTCAGGCAGTAGTGGGAATTCAGCAGCTAACAAAGCGCCGAGCCAGATGAGGGACTGTGGTTGTCCGGCTTTCAATTCTAACTCCAGCTCCAGAATGGTTTGGCGTTTATCACCGGCGATAATTTCGCCATCGTCAATCGCCAATTCAATAACGCTGCCGTCAGGGGTTATAAGATTCATCATGTGTCGGTCGAATTTGGTACTGAATACCGGCTCTAGTGGAAAGCCTCCGGCAGCTTCTGACAGCCGGGCACCAATTTCCGTAGTGAGAAAGGGAGCAATTTCAGGCCGCGGATTATTAACCGGTACATTAATTTCGGCCCGTTGGTGAAGTCCGCCGTCACTAGTACCGTCAGCTTTGACGGTGGCAACCCATTCGCCGTCAGCCAAACGCAGTCGGTAAGACAGCCTGGATCTGAGCAGCCTCTGGTCAGGAGTGTCGTAATAGGTCGTTTCCAGAGTTTGTTTACAAGGTGGTTGTGAGGACATCTCTTGTAATAAAGGAGTCGCAAGTATACTGGAGAGACAGGCAGGGTCAGCCAACCGTAGTTTAAGTTCGGCTTCGATGGTGGTCACCGGCGATCACCTCCTTAAGTGTGGCAGTGCCAAAAATGTAGAATGTTTTATATAGTATTCGCGTTTTTTAGAATAACGCCTCTATTCTCCGATAATTTTGTTTAAGACTCGTTACTTATTGTAATGCAAGGCTAAATCATATATCCGATGACTAAGATTCAGATAAAGCAAAAAGTTTACCTGCATCATTTTTCACTTTATAAGACCCGAGGCTTCCTGCTATTTCCAGGCTGCCTCGGGTCTTTGTTTGTCTTGATAAATTATATTAAGCCACAATCATCCTTATATTACGCCGGTTTATAGCGGCCATAGTGCAGAAATGCTCAAACAGGCCGGCCGTGCTCTGTTGGGCTAAGGGCAATAGCTGTGTGGATACCGTATGAAAGCGGGTGTGGTTTTCTTCTATTACCCAGTCGAGCAAATCGGCCGCGGCCGTCGCGTTGCTGATTAACAGCCGCAACGGGTTCTTGTGAGCAATATAGATACCTTGCGTTTCTACACTAAAGGCGGTGTGGTTCGCTTTCACCCAGTTTTCGTATTCTTTATGGCCGGAAAAGAGCTTAGCCCTGGCGTGATGCGGGACACAAACATCCTGCAGTAAATGTGCAGCTGCGCCCAGCAGGAAAACACTTTTGGCAAAATCCAGCTGTCTTGCGCTTTTTATGGCGGCGGTGAAGTAGGCAGAAAAGACATCTAGCGCATTGGCAAAATACCATAGGCCTTTGCCTGTTAGCGGCTCATAATAATGGCTGACATTTTTCCAGCCCTTATCAGCCCAGTATATACCAGCAGTAAGTTCAGAGAAATAATGTTGTATAAAGCAGGCGTTAGATTCTAAACCGTCTCTAGACAGTATAATAATAGCTTGGCGGTTAAGAAATTCATGAGTTTTGCTTGGTTGGTCAAATAAACCTTGCAGGGGACTGACTGCAGTGAGTAGTAACTTGGTTCCTGTCGCTCCTGTGTGTACTGCCGGTAGTGACTCTGGTTCCATAGTCATTTCCTCCCGTTCAGTAATTTTACTTTTATATAACTATAGTTAGCGATTGGCTGCCGCTCCTGCTCTAAACAGCTCCTGGAAGATAATATCAGCGATGGTTTGGGCAGCATAGGGATGGGCAAGCTGGGCTGTTTTCTCCATCATAACACGCAGTCGCTCCGGCTTCGTGAGAAGTTCAGATACCGTATTGGCCAAATCGTGGTTATTTTGGGCCCAAAGCGCTGCTCCTTTACTAGTTAAGTAAGCTGCATTTTCCTCTTCTTGACCAGGTATGGCTTGGCATAAAAGCATAGGTAATTGCATTGAGAGGGCTTCGCTGATAGTTAGCCCGCCGGGCTTGGTAATCAGCAAATTGGCAACTGCCATGAGTTCTGGGACATGACTGGTATATCCTAAGACTTTAATAGGGTGATGGAGATATTGTGCTTTTGTCGATAGACTGCGACGGAGTGTCGCGTTGCGCCCGGCAACTACAATTAGATTAAAAGGCAGGGACAAAGCATCAATCGAAAGTACAGCTTGTTCCAAATCCCCTAGACCAAGTCCGCCGCCCATAATTAGGATTACAGGATAAGTATTGGAAAAACCAAGTGTTTGCCGGACTGCTGCCTGTTCAGTTATTGCTGGTGGATGGCTGAATTTAGAACTCACTGGGATGCCTGTATCGCGGATGTGAGTGGTGTTGATGCCTTGTTGCGCCAGCTCCAATTTAAGCTCGGGTGAAGCTACAAAGTATAAATCGGTTTCGTTGTAACACCAAAAACGATGAATAGCAAAATCAGTAATAACGCCAATCAGCGGAACTGTAAGTCTGTGTGTGCGTTTTAGATAGGCTGCCGCACCGCAGGGGAAAGGGTGGGTGCAGAGAATAGCATCAGGCCGGTGATCCTGAACTAGTTTTAACATACTCCGTTTGAGGGTCATCGACAATAGATTTTGTACTTTGCTGCCAGAGAGCGGCATTTGCGATAGCCTGTACATTAAGTCATATGTATCCGGAAAAATGTCAATCATTTTGAGGTAAGTTTCTTTTAGCAGAGTACTAAGATAGGAGTTCTCCCCGGCCATGAAGTCAACAACTTCAGTTGCAGCCAATTGGCTGTTGTCCAGGGAAGCTTTTATAGCCTCTGCAGCCTGGGTATGTCCAGATCCTATTGAGGCCGATACTAATAAAATTTTGGTCAGATTATTTTTTGACGACATGTTATCACCTCGCCACTAACCTTGCTTTAATTATAGCTTGCTTGATAGCACTAGGTTGTTAATACCAGGTTAATAGTGTGTTAATTTAATACAAAAAAACGCCCGCGTTCATTGCTACTTTGTTGAACAACAAGCGCGGCGCGTGTTAGGTTGCTTTATATGGCTAGGCTTAGCCGGACTAATGTCGTTGTTCTTTGCGGTCATAGACAACACAGGAACCGACTATTTGTTTTGCTAGTTTTTTTAGATCGGCAGCTACTTCAGCAACTTCAAGATAATTTGTAAACGCGTGTTCTCCACTAAATATTACTGCAATGGAAATAGACACAATCGGGAAACATTCAAGCTGCCCTTTGCGATTTTTGACTTCTAAATAGCCTTTTGCCAAATCATCTGGATGATACTGGCTTTTTACCTCATTGTCAAACATTTCAACAATTGTAGAGGAAATGCTTTGTGCATATTCAGGCTTAGTAATAATTAAAAAGTCGTCGCCGCCGATATGGCCTAGAAAGTCGTCAACCGAGCCTGATTTAGCAATGCTTAGGCTTAATACGGTGGAGGTTAAGAGCAATACTTTATCGCCGCGCTCAAACCCATATTTATCATTGTACGCTTTAAAGCTATCAAGGTCAAGATACATAATAGCAAAAGGCTCTTTGGCCTCGATAAGCTCTTTTAGTCTGTCTTCGATAACAAGGTTTCCCGGCAGGCCTGTCAGCGGATTAGAATTATGAGCCCGGTGAAGCTGCAGGTTGGTTATTTTATTTAACAGTGCCATTACAGAAACAGCGCCGAGAAGTTTGTTGTCCCGGACTACCAGAATAAGATCATACAAATTATATTCTTCCCGTCCCATAGCCATTTGTGATACCGCTTCCAACGGCAGATCGGCATTCACAATAAGCGGGCTTTTGTCCATTACGCGCTCAACCGGACGCCGGTAGTATAGTGACATGCCATAATTTGTACCTAAATGATAATAAAGCTTGTCTTTCATTAATAAGCCGACAGGACGGTCATCCTCGACGACGGCTATACCTTTAATCTGTTCGCGGGTGAAAATTTTCTCCACCGTGTTTACCATCGCCGAGGGGGGCGCAGTGGGAATTTGTTCTACGATATCACCGATGCAAAATCCAAGGCCTTTGCGGAACCGGGATTTGGTTAGTTTATCACGGAAGTTGCAGTCGGCAATAGCTTTAAGTACTTCTTGCGATATGTCAGGCGGAGGAAAACTTGGTCTCGCTAAAAAATAGCCCTGGCCATAGTGAACTCCTTTGCTGATTAAGATCGCCAATTCATCGGCGCTCTCAATACCTTCGGCAATAATTTTACTATGAATGACTCCGGCTAATTTATACATAGCATCAAGCATGGCCTGCTTGAGCGGATCTTTATCGACATTATGGACAATTGAACGGTCCAGTTTGATGTAATGGGGTTTGAGCGCGGTGATGGCTTCTAAACTGGAATAGCCTGCGCCAGCATCGTCTACCGCGATACGATACCCTTGTTCGCGGTAATGGTTGAGAGATTTGGAGAAGCTGTCAAAATCGGTAATGGCAGTACGCTCGGTTATTTCAAACGTAACCTGATCGGGGTTCAGACCTTGTCGGATCAACAGTGTTTTAGTTAATCCACCACGAAAATCCGGATCTTTGATAACTTCGGCATTCATATTGAGAAACAGGCGTTGGTTTGCTCCTAATGCAGTAACATGATTAAGGGCCGCCTCACGGCAAACTTGCTCAAGTGCCAGCAGCCTGTTAGTCCTTATTGCTACGCTAAATAGTGTGGAAGGATACTGCAGGAGGCTGCCTGCCGGTCCGCGGCTCAACGCTTCATAGCCCATAATACTTCCTGTTTTTAGATTAACGATCGGCTGGAAAACCGGTGTGATTCTTTTATTTTTAATGATTAAGTCAAGTTCTTCTGTAAGTTCGGTATCAGAACTTGGTGTTTGCGGAAATGACAAACTTGGGAAAGAGAGGCTGGTGGATTGAAATGCCAGCTGATGGAAGGTTAAAACATCATTATAGATACGCTCGACCCATCTAAAAAGTCTTAGCGGCATAGGTGACTCCTCCAATGCGTATTTATACGGCATATAAGCGATAACGTACAAATCATTGTTTCCTTATTTTAATTATAATGAAAAAATTGTCAGCGGATTGTAATGATTTTGTTAATTTTTTGCCAAGCGTATGCGCTGTGTATTCATTTGCCATAATAATATAGAAAAAAATGTTTTGCGAGGAGGATCCAGGATGAACAAAAAAGTTGTAGCATGCTTGGTAATATGTTTAGCATTGAGTCTGGTGCTTGCAGGCTGTAACAAAGCACCTCAGCAAAAGCCTGAAGCACCCGCTCCGGCCCCGAAGCAGACGGCGCAGCAGCAGGAACCGGATATTAGCGTGTTTATGCATGAAACAGGCGAAAAGAAGACGATGAAGATGGAAGATTATATTGCCGGAGTGGTAGCCGGAGAAATGAAGTCGGACTGGCCGGTAGAGGCTTTGGCCGCTCAAGCTATAATTGCCCGTACATTTACGGTAGAGGCTATTGAAACAAAAGGCGGTGTTCCAGCGCGTGGAACTCAGGCTTCCACAGATATAAAAGAGTTTCAGGCTTATAACGCCAAAGACGTTAATGACAATGTTAAAAAAGCTGTGCAAATGACGCGCGGTATGATCATAACCTACCAGGGTAAACCTATTAAAAGCTGGTTCCATGCTTCGGCTGGCGGTATTACAGCAACAGCCAAAGAAGGGCTTAACTATCGTGAGGCTGAGCCGCCGTATGTTCAATCTGTTCAGTCCCCTGATGATTTGGCCCCGGACGATGTAAAGAACTGGACGGTTGTCTTTCCGAAAGAGGACGTAATAGCTGCTATGAGTAAAATTGGCAAAAAAGTTAATGACATCAGCAGTATAGAGATCGCCCAGAAGGGCCCGTCAGGGCGGGCTACTGTACTCATGGTCAACAAATCGGTCGAAGTATCCGGACCTGATTTCCGGGTAGCATTAGATAGCACAAAACTAAAATCCATGCTGATGGACAAAATTGTAGTAAGTGAAGAAAATGTAACCTTTGCCGGTAAGGGGTATGGTCATGGGGTTGGCATGTCCCAATGGGGGGCTAACCGTATGGCTAAAGATGGCAAAAAACCGGAAGAAATTGTTACCCACTACTTCAAAGATGTGACAGTTGAGAAACGCTGGGATTAGTATTGCTTAACAGGATAGGAGTGCAGTGGATGAGACAAGCACGCAGGGAAAAAGCCCACATCACTTTTTACAATACTGCAATTATGCATCGCCGGTCACCAGGTCTTGCGGCCTGGTGGTCGGCGGCTTTTCCAGGGTTTGGTCATATTTATCTGGGCTGCTATGTTAAAGGCTATTTTTTGATAATTTGGGAGTTTATTGTTAATCTTAACTCCAATCTGAACATGGCAATCATTTATGCATTTACCGGCAGATTTGAATTAAGTGCAACTATACTTGATACCCGCTGGCTGCTAATGTATTGTCCAATGTACATTTTTGGAATTTGGGGCAGTTACCGGCTGTCTTTGGAGTTTAATAAAATAGCCCGGATAAGCCGGAACGGGCTATTAAATATTAGTCCACAGGTATTTAACGGTATGGGCGCTAACATCCTGGATAAAAGGCTGCCGTATATTACGCTTATCTGGTCAATGCTTATGCCTGGAATTGGTCACATTTATATTACCAGGCTCGTAACCGGCCTTATTATTATGGTCGCGTGGGTTACCACTATATATTTTTCGGGCTTTTTACCGGCTTTTCACCTTACCTTTATTGGCGACTTTAGCCGGGTAGCTGCTTCAACCAATCCACAGTGGTTATTATTTTTGCCCTCGCTATATTGCTTTACCCTGTTTGATTCGTATAGCCATTGTGTGGAATATAACAAGCTGTTTGATCAGGAACAGGCCCAGTTTTTGCAGTCAGAATATCAAGACCGTAGTTTCAAAATGCCAATATAGAACGAGAGATAGCGGAAGGCCGGAATGTATGTATATTATTGCTACTTTTAATCACTCATTACAGTTAGAAATAGCCATCACCAAATTGGAGGAGCATGGAATGGCGAAAGACCGCATTTTAGCTGTACCGTTACAGCGGCAGCACTATGCCTTCCATGTTTTTGACTCTATTCATTCCTCTGATGGCGTTAGTTTGCTGGGTGGGGCGTTAGCCTTTGGGACATTTTCCATGGTGTTGGGAACAATTTACGGCTTTCTTTGGTACTGGGGGCCTATTGTATGGGGATTAATTTTCTTATTTTGCGGAACAAGCATATGGCTGACAGGGGCCATCGTTTATATGAAGAACAGACAAGCAAAAACAATTGCGAAAGAAATGCGATCAGGTAGTAATTGCAGTGACGTTGTACTCATTATCCGGTGTGACCGGTCGCAAATTACGCTTGTCAAAGAATTTTTAACAAATAGTATGGCTCAGGCAATTGGGGTAATTGAGTTATGAGGGAGGACTGCCTGTGAGTAAAGCAGATAAAGATATACCCAGGCCAAGCTTAAATAAACTGTCGGCAGCCTTACCGGAAAATTCTCTTGCCAAATTAAAAGAACGTGTTGCAATATTACGTCAGCTTACTAGTCAGGGAGCTCAAGTGGGCGAAGAGATGTCACGGATTGTAGCCGACCTAAGGGCTGTACCGGCTCCGGCTGACGAGATGTTTGTTTTTACACCGGAGTTAGCGCAAAATGTTACTTTGCTAAGAACAGTATTTCGCGATTGCAATGATATCAAGTTCCGGTTTTTTAAGACAGGCGGCAGGCAGTCACTCTTGGTATCGCTTGATGGTATGACTGATATAAGAAAACTTGAAGATAACGTTTTAAGACCGCTAATGGCGATTACAACTCCCACTATCGATTTTAAAAAATTGATTGAGGAACAGTTAGCTATAGTCGCCCCTAAAATTGAAATAAGTGCTAATACCGCAATTGAGGCTGTAATGAGCGGCAATGCGCTTATTATGATTGATGGCATGCCGGAAATGCTGTCGATTGCTACCACTAAGCATGTAAAACGCAGTGTAAGCGTTCCTGCGCTTGAGGAGAATATACGGGGACCACAAGACTCTTTTAATGAAACCTTGGCAGATAACCTCGTGCTGTTAAGGCGCCGTGCCCGGGACACAAATATTAAAATTCGCATTTTTGAAGTGGGTGAACGCAGTAAAACTGCGGTAGCGCTTATTTATTCCGCCAATTTGGTTAAACCCGGGTTAACCGAAGAAGTTGAGCGGCGGATTAGGAATATTAGTATAGATAGCGTTTTGTTATCAAAAGAAATCGAAGAACTCTTAGTGGAGCATCCTTGGACGCCGTTCCCACAAATAGAATCTACAGAACGGCCGGAAAAATTAATGGGTGCCGTTTATGAAGGGCGGGTAGGCATTATTGTCGATAATACTCCAGCTTCCATTATTGTCCCTTGCACCTATGCCAGCATTATGCAGGCAGTAGATGATTATGCGATACCGGCTTCTGTTGCCAGTTTGGTTCGGGTTAGCCGTCATGTGGCTGCGTTCCTGGCCATTTACTTGCCGGGACTGTATATTGCGATTGTATCCTATCACCCTGGCATGTTGCCGACCGGCCTGGCCATTTCACTAGCGGAGCTTAGAGCGCGGACGCCGTTCCCCTCATTCCTGGAAGCAATATTAATGGAAGTACTGCTCGAGCTGTTTCAGGAAGCAGTTATCCGGCTGCCCAAGAAGGTTGCCAGCGCAGCCAGTATGGTTGGGGCTTTTGTTATCGGGAATACGGTTGTGCAGGCCGGATTGGTTAATCCGTTTCTGGTTGTCGTGACGGCAACTACTGCCATTTCATCCTATGTTATGCCGTTTTACTCTTTTGGTCTGGGGCTGCGGGCGCTCAGAATTCCGATCTTGTTCTTGGCGGCTGTCCTGGGGTTATATGGAGTTATGTTGGGCGTTCTTATCCTTACGGTACACCTTTGCTCACTAAGAAATTTCGGGGAGTCGTATCTAGGTGACATGTTTGATGTCGATACTTTCTCCGATTGGAAAGATAAACTTATCCGGGTACCGCAGAAGTTTATGAAGACTAGACCTATTCAATTCGGTGCACAGGATCGGAAACGGGCGGGTGACAGTTAACTTATGGCCAATCTGGAAGTAAAGAACAAAATGTCGGCAACGCAATTTGGCGTATTTTTGGCGGCTATTATACTAGGAACACAGTTTATTGGCCTGCCAGTACAATTAGTACCCAAGGTTGGGCAGCATGCGTGGATAAGTGTCATCGTTGGCGGTGTTTTATTTTTTGGCGCAGCCTGGCTGATGCTTAAGTTGGCAGCGCTTTATCCTAACAGCGACCTTACGGAATACCTGCCGCAGCTTTTGGGTAAATGGCTCGGGCTCAGCGTTATTGGTATATTGATTTTGTGGGATTTCATATTAATATGGTTAGGACAAAACCAGTTCAGCAAGGTTTTGGTGTTCTATATGTTTGACCGCACGCCGCCAGATGTCGTTTTTATGTCGATGCTTGCGGTTATCGTCTATAATGTGCTGCAGGATTTAGGTACCATTCTACGGGTAGCTCAGTTTACCTTTGTGGTTTCCATTGTCATGATTAATACTGTCTGGAGTGTCGGAATTTTTAACTTTCAGCCGGAGAATCTCCTGCCGCTGACTATTGATAAACCAATAGAAATTTTAAAAGCATCACTAAACACCTGGCCAACGTTCAGTGGGTATGAAATAATTTTACTGTTGTATCCGTTAATTAGCCAAAAGCGTCACAAGATTGTCAAGACTGTGGGTGTCAGTTTTATTTTCGTGACACTGATTTGCGTTTCTATTGTTGTGATGACGGTCGGAGTGTTATCGGTAGAGACAGTTAAGGCAGAAGCCTACCCAACCATGGTTGTAGTGCGCAGTGTTGAGTTACCAGGCACATTTATTGAACGCCTGGAAAACTATTTTCTTATCGCCTGGATACCGATGATTTTTAATGCTCAGTCACTGTTGTTTTATATGATGGCTCAGATTATGACAAATTTGTGTGGATTCACGGATCACCGTCCCTGGACATTGGCGTTAATACCCGTAGTTTATACCGGGGTAACCCTACTGGATGGCTATGAGCTGACGCAATTGGCCGGAAAGGCATTAACTCTGTTGGGAGTAAGTTTCTCTCTGGGGATAATACCGCTAGTCTATCTATATGCCAAGTGGAAGAAACGCGGTGTAACGGCCAGTGGCTAACAAATGTCTGGATGCTGCACTGATTTTTGAAAATGGCTAACCTTTGCGCTGTTTTGTGGCCTTCCGTGCTGCCAGTTTAGGACAAAGAGAAGGCCGGTAGGTTCCGTATTCAAGTTGGAGAGTGGTGGCATAGTATATGGCCAATTTGGAAGTAAAAAGCAAAATGTCGGTGTATCAGTTTGGGGTTGTCTTGGTAGGCGTTATGCTGGGTACCCAGTTTGTTGGTTTGCCTTCGCAATTAGTGCCAAAGGTTGGGCAGTTAGCCTGGGTGAGTGTTGTTCTTGGCGGTATCATATTTTTTTGTTCAGCCTGGATTATGGCTAAATTGTCAGCGTTTTATCCTAACAATGACTTGACAGAATATTTGCCGCAGCTTTTAGGGAAATGGCTCGGGCTTGGTGTTATTGGTGTATTATTGTCGTGGTGCATTATTGTGACATGGCTGGGACAGAGTCAATTTGGCAAAGTAATGGTCTTTTTTATGTTTGACCGTACCCCGCCGGACATTATTATCCTGTCAATGCTTGCGGTTATCATTTATTGTGTGCTGCAAGACTTAGGGACCATTGTGCGGGTCGTCCAGTTTACCCTTCTGGTTGCGGTTGTTATGATTAATATTATCTGGAGTGCCGGAATCTTTAACTTTCGACCGGAGAATATTTTGCCGTTTTGGACCGATAAGCCAGTCGACGTAGTAAAGGCGACACTCAGTACATGGTCAACGTACGCTGGTTATGAAATAATTTTATTATTATATCCGTTGATACGCCAAAAACGGCACCAGCTTATCAAGGTAATGGGTGCAGGTTTTATTTTTATGGCACTGACTTGTGTAGTTATAGTTATGATGACAATTGGGGTATTAACGGTAGAAGCGGTCAAAATGGAGACCTATCCAACATTGGTTGTAGTACGCAGTGTTGAATTGCCGGGAACTTTTGTCGAACGCCTGGAAAACTATTTTCTCCTGGCGTGGATGCCGCTTATTTTCAATTCTCAGTTGTTAATTATTTATATGATGGCGCGAATTATGAGTAATTTATGGGGATTCGCCGATCACCGTCCCTGGGTATTGGCGTTAGTACCCTTGATTTTTACTGGAGCAACCCTGCTGGATGATCCTAAATTGATAGAAATGACAGGAAAACTATTAGGCCTGATAGGGGCCTCACTCTCGCTAGGGATAATCCCGCTGGTGTATCTTTATGCTAGATGGAAAAATCAAGGGGTGACAGCAGGTGAGGGCTAAGAAGCGTTTGGTAGGTGTTCTGATTATGATAGCAATTGCCTTTACTATCAGTGGTTGCTGGGACAGGCGTGAGCTTCAGGACAGAAATTTTGTCATGGCCGTAGCCATTGATACCGCAGACGCCGGCCAAAGACCCGGGGAGGGTAAAAAGGAAGCCCAGACCGAAACTTTTGTGCAGCCGAATGGAGCCAAGCGTTACCGGATTAGCATGCAGATACTAAAAATCGCTAAGGGTGGAGGGAGCGGCCAAACCAGTGGTGGCCAAACCGGTGGCGGCGGCAAAACCTATGTTATATCAAGCACCGGGCAGTCACTGTTCGAAGTTATTCGCGATATGCTGGGGCAAAGCAATAAAAGCCTGTATTTTGAACACATCCAGGCTATTGTTATTAGTGAAGCTGCAGTGCGGGAGATGGGACTTAAACCTATTATTGACTTTTTTTTGCGCGATGCCGAGATGCGCTGGCGGATCAGATTGTATGTCACTCCTGGTGAGGCCAGGCCGCTGATTGAATACTTGCCGCCCAGCAAGGAGGCCGGGGGGATTTTTCTGGCCAATATCGCCAGAAATAATCTTAAGGATATCCACATTGCCGCTGCCCGTAGCGACTTAGGAAATGTCGGTACCCACCTGGATAATAAAATGGACATTGCTATTCCGCGGATTGAGAAGGTTGGCAATGTAATTAAAGTACGCGGTGCCGCTTTGTTTAAAAAAGATAAATTTGCCGGCTATATCGACGAACATGCTGTTGCCGGTGTCAGAATGATCCGTGTTACCGAGAAATCGGGGGTTATTACCGTGCCCGGTGACAAAGCGGGTGATGTAATAGCCTTTGAGCTGTTCCGTCATGATACCCAGCTTGCACCTCATGTTGACGGGGATACTATTTACTTTACCTTAGATATCAATATGTGGGGAAATTTAGGTGAATATCAAGCTATGGATCGTGTCTCTAGCGCCGATGATCCGGATTTTGTGCATAAGGTGGAGCAGAAAGTAGCTGAAGAAGTAAAGCGTACCGTTCTCTATGGAAAAAATTCTTGTCAGTCCCTGGGGGTTGATGTATTACATTTCGGCAGAAAACTCAAATTGTATTATCCTAAAACCTGGGACAAAATTAAGGATAATTGGGATGAGGTTTACCCCAATATCCCGCTGGTGGTATCCGTCAATGTGGTGATAAATCAGGTTGGAGAGCATAAATAAAAAAGTGGGAATATACGTATGATGAAGGGTAATAAGGTCAAATTTTTACTGGTGTGGCTGTTGCTAAGTGCGATTTGTCTTCCGCTTGCAGGCTGTTGGGATCAGCGGGAGTTGCAGAATAGACATATGGTACTGGCTGCGGCCATTGATGTGGTTGATGACGAGGTAAAACCATATGAAACTTTTGTTGAGCCTCATGGTGGCAGAAACTTCCGGTTTAGTGTGCAAATACTGGATATTGAGCCGCAAGAGGGCGAGCAGGGTGTGCCCAAAGAACGTACTTATGTTGTCTCCGGTGTCGGGCGGTTATTTTTCGAGATTATCCGGGATATGTTCGCCCAACTTGGCAGGCCTATCACCTGGGATCATATTCAGGCCATTGTGATTAGCCAGGACGCAGTGAATTACGGAGGAATTGATCAATTGCTTGATTGGTTTTCACGTGATGCTGAAATGCGCTGGCGCATCAGATTGTACATTACTCCTGGTGAGGCGAAACCGATTATTGAATATCAGCCGCCAGGCGGCGAACCCAATGGGTTGTTTTTAACAGGGATCAGCCGTAACTACATAAAAAATCCCCATATCGGCAGTGTGCAGACAGAACTTGGTTATGCTTCCGGCCGCATCGACAATAAGATTCCCATTCCGATTCCCAAAATTGAGTTATCCGGCGATATTATCAAAGTAGGCGGTGTAGGGATTGTTAAAAACGGGCAAGTCGTTGGTTATATGGACGAGTACGATACTCTTGGCGCTAAATTCATTATGGGGATTGAAAAGAGTGCTATTATTACTACTGCCTGTAGGGATCACCCTGACAAGGTGTTTGCCTTTGAGTTGTTCCAACATGATACTACTCTGGAACCCCATGTATCCGGCGATAACATCTACTATACGCTGGACATCAACATGTATGGCAGTATCGGAGAAATGCAAACCTGTCCTGAGCCGAATGACCATAATCTAATTGATGCGAAGTTTCTTAAAAAAATGGAGCAACAGTTTGCCGAAGAAGTGCAAAAGTTAGTAGTCCATGCTTATGAACGGCATCAAACTTTGGAGGTTGATGTATTGGGTATGGGGAAAAAACTACAGAATAAGTACCCCAAAAAATGGATAGAGATCAAAGACCGCTGGAATGAGGAGATATTCCCGCATATTCCACTAATCGTATCGGTCAATGTCTCTATCCGCCATACAGCTGATCGTAAATAGGCTATTTAAAAATAAAACTAAACACCCATAGGCCGGTAGCGGCGGCGGCATAGAACGCCGCCGTTTTGCGTGCAAAGTTGGCTTCGCGTTCGCGGCCGTTGTGTTTATCAAGAACAGATCCCAACACCCAGGAGACAATGGCGGTAGTGAAAAACACGATGAGTAACCACAAGGTCGTTTGATGTACCACTTGATAAGCTAATTTTTGCCAATAATAATACATATTGTTCATGGATTTTTTCCTCCTAGTCTCTTGTACTATTACCCTGTTTCCAGGCATATACATAACTTGAAATAGCATTGTCTGGGAGGGATAGTTTTATGCCGATAGATAACAAAACTCCAAAATGGCGGCATCAACTGACGCTTGTGGACAGGGAAGAACTCAATGTCGATGGCGTTGTTAGCCTGGGTAGCTATGACGAAAAAGAAATAGTTATGGAGACCGAGCAAGGCTTGCTTATCATTAAGGGGGAGTGCCTTAATATCAAGCAGTTGAATCTGGAACAAGGCAATATAATCATAGAAGGTACTGTAAAAGGCATGAACTATGAGGAAGAATCACGGCAGAAAAAAGGATTGTTGGAACGGTTTTTGAAGTAGCGTGCGCAGCAGGGCTTTGTCGCTATGGATATTCTTACTGGTTGCCTTTGCCGCACAAGCTGCTGGATATAGTTTGCTTCATAGTATGGCTGACTATAGCCGACGCGCAGTATTTATAGATTTTACGGCACAGCAGGAACAGGTAAGGGATGTAGGTGGATTGCCATATGCCGAAATTATTAATAAGGCGGGCAAAACCTATGGCGTTAGTCCCGAATTAGTTGCGGCGGTAATAAAGGCGGAAAGTTCCTTTCAACCCCGGGCTTTATCTAAGGCGGGGGCTTATGGGTTAATGCAGGTAATGCCTGCTACCTGGCGGCTGGTCAATAGCCAAGCCGCTATTTGCAGCGGCCGGCATCCAGGGGACTGCAGCAGTGAGTGTTTCTATAATCCTGAACTTAATATCTCAGTAGGCGCTTGTTATTTGAGTCAGCTTATTAAACGCCACAGTGGCCACGCGGAACTTGCGGTAGCGTCTTATAATGCCGGACCGGGAGCCGTTGATAAATATGGCGGGATTCCGCCTTATTCCGAAACAACAGAATATGTGGAACGAGTTGTGAATTACTGGTATCAGATTAGCGGCCGTATCCCGCCAAGCGGACTTGCGGCTGAGGTTTGGCTGAAGCTTGCCGCCGTAATAGGATGGGGTGTCGTCATAACGTCTATTGCGATTCTGGTTGTTGGCAACCATTTATTCCGTCGCTACAGATCTTTTCGATGGCGGTAATGAAGATTCCGTTAGGGAGGTGAGCCAATGGAGTTTTCTGCGCAGATTAAGACGTTTTTACTTATTGCGGCAACAGGTATATTCCTTGGGGTGTTGTTTGATACATACCGGGTGCTTAGAAGATGTTTTCGGCCATCAAGACTAATCACTTCACTTGCTGATCTGATATATTGCCTTATTGCGTCGGCGATTGCGTTTGCCGCATTGATTGCAGGCAATTGGGGTGAACTTAGATTTTATGTTTTTATTGCGTTAATTATAGGATTAGTAGCCTATTATCGCATAGCCAGTAAGCAGGTTATGAAAATGATTATGGCCGTATTAAAGCTGATTGCCAAAGGATGGCGGATGACGAAATTGGCATTTGTGTTTACTTTAATAAAGCCGACTAAATTTATTGCGCGGACGGTAATCTGGCCGTTTCGGTATATTGGCAGAAAGTGCGCGGTTTGGTACAAGCGATGGCTGCCCCCACCGCCGCCTCCTCCTCCGGAGGAAACGCCGCCGCCCGAATAATAGTCTAAATTATTTATATATTTTCCAGCAACAAAGAGGATTTAACGGCTAAAGGGCGAATACAGTAAGCATTAATGCAGTATGGTGATGTTTATGGCGCAAAAACGCAGAAATGCAAAACGATTTAGCTGGTTCCGTCTATGTATTGTAATTATGGTAGGTTATTTTTGCTATGTCTTTATTGTCCAACAAGCCGAGTTGTATAAGATTCGCCACGAAACCGAGGCGGTAAATACTCGACTTACTGAGGCTGCCGAGGCGAATGATAACCTGAATGCAGAGAAGGAAAAGCTAAGTACGGCTGCTTATATTGAGAAAGTTGCCCGCGAACAGCTAGGCTTGGTAAAGCCGGGAGAAGTCCCGTATATTCCTTCACGATAGAGCGCCGTTTCTTGACACATTTTCATTACCAAGAGTATAATATGGATTGCGGGGAAACCCCTGAAAAATGTGGATTTAAAAAAAGTACGAAAGAATTTAAGGAGGAAGTTTGATTAGTATGTCCATTGAAGTTGGCAGTGTTGTAGAAGGAGTTGTGACCGGTATAACTAACTTCGGCGCTTTTGTCGAGTTGCCGGGTGGTAAGGTAGGCTTAATTCACATCTCCGAAGTTGCTGACGTATACGTCCGCGATGTTAAGGATTTTTTGAAGGAACAAGATAAAGTAAAAGTTAAAGTTCTATCTGTAGATGATCGCGGCAAGATTGGCTTATCCATTAAGCAGCTGCAACCACCTGCGCCCAGAAAACAGCATGCCAACGATTTCCGCCGTTCAAATAGAGTAAATAGTTTATCGTTCGAAGATAAATTGAGCAAGTTTTTAAAGGACAGCGACGAGCGTCTAACTGATTTAAAACGTAACACCGAATCCAAACGCGGTGGCAGTGGTGGCCGTGGAGGCGGTGGCGGTGGGGCTGCCCGCCGCGCCGAGTAATTTGGAAGTTTTATTTGTTATTCGACAAATATTGGAATAATATAACGTAAAAAAAAGTGTGTTAACCACCTGGTTAGTAATTACCGGGTGGTTTTTTGCATTTTGACTTTAGTCTGTGTCGGATTTTTTTTAGGAACGGGTGACCTAATAAGACAAACATTTTAATGGAAACTTCTGTAAAATTTGAATCACGGTGCAAAACACTTTTTTTACAGGGGTGAGGAATCATGCCAAAAGTATCAGTTATTACCCTGCCTGAAGAAATTTTACAGGCACCGCCTGCAAGGCCGCCGGCAGAAAATGCCAGTGCGGACAAGCCCGGTTTTCCATGGAAGGAATTTTTTGACTGGGTTCAGGTGGGAAGCAAAGCACTGTTTCATCAGCAAAATTTGTTGGTGAATATTCTCGCGCTCCTCATTGGCCGGGTATCGCTCATGGGCGAGATGGCTCCGTTTGGCTTAGCGCTATTTGCCGCTACTGCCAGCTTGGCGAGGGAGAGGGCGGCGGCTGTTGGCGTATGGGCGCTGGCTGGCGTAGTTAGTGCAGGTTTTTATCAGGAGGCGATAATTTATCTATTTTCGATGCTACTATACTGGCGAATGTCGGACAAGTTGTCAAGGTATGAGAAAAAAGCGCAGGCTGTGCCGCTATTTATGTTTGGATGTGTGTTTTTGAGCGGTATGGCGCTCCTGCCTTGGCGAGAGTCCACACTATATGGCATGTTGTTAGTGGGCTTTGACGCAACGTTATGTATGGTTTTGGCCTTTATTTTTCAATATGGTGCGCCGCTGTTTGTTGATAGTGTAAAAAAACAGCAGGCAAACACCGAAAATCTGATTTGTGGCATAATTATGCTGGCCACCGCGGTTGCCGGATTGGGCAGCTTGACGATATATGATTATAGTGTGAGAAATATGGCAGGTTTGCTTGTGGTTATGACCTTAGCGTATAGCGGTGGCTCCGGGTTAGGGGCGTCTGTAGGGATTATAACCGGACTGGTAATTGGACTTAACGACGGTGACGCCGCCCCCGCGATTGCTATGTATGCCCTAGCAGGCATGTTAGGCGGCTTATTTCGGGGTCTGGGCAAACCGGCGGTACTCTTAGGCTATATTTTAGGTAGTACGATTGCTGTTTTATATTTGGGCCACCCGGGTGAATTACTGTTGACACTGGTGGAAGCTTCTGTGGCCGGAGCGGCATTCATGCTGGTACCTGCCGCGAAATTAAGCCAGTGGCGAGAAAATTATGTAGATGAGTTAGGGAGTATTGAGGCTGCTCAGCAAACGGTAAACGCTGCAGTGGACAAGCTTAACCAAATGGCTGATGTTTTTAAAGATTTGGCTGGGGCGTTTGATGCCGGCAGTATAAAAGAAAATAATGCATATAAGGAAAAAATAAAGGAAAGTCAACTTGCGCAATTGTTGTCGGCGGTTGGTGAGAGGGTGTGTGGGGCGTGTTCGAGACGGGATGAATGCTGGGATCAGGATTTTTACCAAACCTATCAGTCGATGCTGGAAATGATGGCATTGGCCGAAGCCGGAAAACTTAAGGCGGCAAAAGCGCCGGATAATATAAAAGGCTTATGTGTAAGCAAGCAGGCGCTGGTTGATTTAATTAACCAGGTTGCCGACAGCAACCGAACGCATTGGTATTGGCAGAAAAAGCTGTCTGAGTGCCGTCAGGTAGCTGTTGAACAAATGCAGGCCACCGGCGTAATAATCGGAAATTTGGCGCAGGAACTGACTAAGGGACCGCAGAGTGACCTTGAGGTAGCGGAGATGCTGTCGGAACGGGCGGCTGTTCTGGGTTGTCCGCTGAGTAATGTCAAAGTACTTAGTGAACGGGGCAAAGTTGTTGTCGAGGCACAAAAGGCGGCCTGTGACGGGACACGGGAATGCGTAAATACTATCTTGCCGGCGACAGCTAATCTATTACAAGAAAAAATGACCTTGCACGCCGATTGCGGCTGCAAAGTGCGGCATAAGAAATGTAAGCTGACTATGGAGCTTTGTGAGCGGCTCTTTGTAGAAACAGGTATGGCTGTCAGGGCAAAAGCGGGCGGCGTGGTGGCGGGTGATACTTGTGTGGCTCAACCGGTCACCAAAGGACGGACAGCATTGATTCTTAGTGATGGTATGGGGAGCGGAGAAGCGGCGGCGAATGGAAGCGGACAAGCTGTGAAGTTTTTACAGCGGTTATTGGCTGCTGGCTTTGATAGTAATACTGCCATTAAGACAGTCAATTCCATGTTATTAATAAAAATGCCGGGTGACACCTTTGCCACCGTGGATATGGCGGTAGTCGACACGTTTACCGGTGAAACTGAGTTTCTAAAAGTTGGTTCAGCGCCAAGTTATATTAAACGGGTACGGGAAGTTACAATAATTAATCCGGCGGCACCACCGATGGGAATACTCGAAACTGTCGAGATTGAACCAGTCAAACGGCTACTGGCGCCTGGTGATATTATAGTTATGGTAAGTGACGGGATCGTTGATGCTGCCCGCGGGACGGACAAGGAGAATTGGGTAGCTAATTTCCTGCGGCGAATAGGCAGTGAGCGTCCGCAGGACATTGCCGACAGACTCCTGAAACAGGCTATCGAGCTGTCAGGCGGTATTGCTAAAGACGATATGGCGGTGCTGGTATCACGAATAGCTGAGCGTCCGGGGATTGTTCAATAATTAATAAAGTAGACTTAGCTTCAGATGGGGTTTTAGCCCCACCTGAAGGTTAGTCGCCCTTATCCAGGGGCTTAGCCGCTCGCCTGTACCCGTAGGGGTATAAACTCCCGCT
>CAZCEN010000017.1:18699-23697 GCA_964497205.1 uncultured Sporomusaceae bacterium | reverse complement strand
TGCACCTTATCAATGCTGAGTGACTGGTGTTGCTCAACATAAATAACCTCAGCAATAAAAATTAGCGGCAGCAGAACTGCCGCGATAATTAGCCCTTTTATATATCTAGCCGTTGAACCGACCTTAATCAATGCCATCCCCCCCGCAGGTCTACTCACCTGTCCTTTTATCAGCAAACCGTTGTTTAATTGCTGTTAAGATATAATTACGGCTGGCTTCTCCGTGCAAATACTTATCCTGATACATACGGCTGTCGGCTTTTTTGAATATATCTATAATTTTATCCGGTCCGGCAGTAGCGTCCCAACCAATAGCCATACCTACAGGTACAGCAACGGTCGTTGCGTTATATTGCTCCATTGCCTGTTTTAATTCAAACCCAACTTCAGCCGCAGTATTCACAGAACCGCCGGTGATGATTATACCAAATTCATCACCGCCAATTCGGGCAGTTACAGCATTAATCGGTGCAGTATTTTTGATGACTTTGGCGGCAGCAACAATAAATTGATCACCAGTACTATGTCCCCAGGTATCATTAACCATTTTAAGGCCGTTCAAATCACATACAATTATGCCTACAGGGTATAGTTTCTCACGTTCAATCCGCTCAATTTCTTTTTCAAAATACGCCCGATTATGTAATCCTGTCAATTGATCATGGAAACTTACATATTCAAGATGCAACTTAAGCCGTGTATTAACAATAGTTGAAGAAGTCTGCATGGCAAATATCTCAAGCATTTGAATTTGTTCATGAGTTATTTCTTTATTATGCCGAATTTCAATTACTGCTGTAACTATTCCGAAGGAGTTAAGCGGCATAAACAGGTGCAACTGGTCTGGAGATAAATAGTATTGTCTAGATGCTACCACTTTGTTTATAAATTTTCCTTCTAAACCTGGCAGTTCGGCTAATTCAAGCTTTCCCTCCTGCAAACTTGCCCGTTGCAGCGTGTCTTCAGTGAGAATATAGAGAATACCTTCTTCAAAACCAAACCCTAAAGAGGAGCACAAGGTTTTCAAATAATTAGTCAAAACGTCGTAATAATTTCCGGCGTCATTAATTGCCTTAGTAACATAGTGCAGCATGACAAATTGGTCGAGCTGCTTCCCCAGCAGTTCCTGAAAATGCCGAAGCTTCTCGTTAAGCATTATATTTTCGATTATGGCTGCCGTTTGCCGAACATACACATCCAGCAGCTGCAAATCTTCAAAAAAAATACCATTGGCTTTCTCCGCCAATAATACCGCCTTAATTTCGCCTGATTTTGTCACAATGGGAACAGCCGATTTAAGGTTATCTGGTGCCGTAACTGAAGTTTTCGAAGTTATGGCCTTCTTAATATAGTCATCCTCTACTAAGGCAACGGATTGTACAACGCTGTTACAGCTAAGTTTCAGTTTTATCGTAAACTCATTGCTGTCATCCGGCAGCAGAATAGCTACATCATCATAATTAAAACCGCAATCACTTAAATTGTGCAGATAAGTTTCCCAAAGTTCCATCGTTGTTTGGCAACTTTGAATATTACTGGTGAGGTAGTGGAGCATCAGATAATTGTTATTTACCTCTGCTATGCTTTGCTGAGTCCCTTTAAGCCGCAAGTTTTCGGCTTCGAGCAGCGCCAATTTGGCTTTCAAATCAGCTATGCAATCGTTCGTTTGTTTTTCTTTCATCTGCCCGCCTCTTCATAAAACTATTTTAGGTATTATTTGACACCCTCGGCAAATATCCTTCCTTATATTAACGTCTATCTTGCCACCGGCATACAATATATCAGGAAAATTGGAGGTGGATGTATTGTGAAGTTACGTGCCACTAGAAAACCGTCAAAAGGAAGTCTTGTAGCTGGAACACACGACAACGGCGATGAATGCCCGGATTGCCCGGATTTATTACTATTACGGGACGCTGCCGCCGATGAACGCAATGCTATCGCTTTTTATCTGGAAGCAGCAAGAACAACTTGTATGCCCAGGTTATTTTTGGCTGTAGCTGAAGACGAAATGCGTCACTATGTAGAAATCATGCGGGAAATCTCCCGGCTGGATCCGGTACAGGCGGAAATGCTGCGCAATGCAGATCTTGGAATGCTGCTAATGACCCGCCCAATGGTTAAACCCAAGACCAAAGCTGCTATCGTAAACGAAGCCGAAACCGCCGATGCTCAAATTGTTCTGCCAGACCGTGAGGATATGCCGACGGTGCATACTTTAACCAAAGCTTTAACCGGCGAATTTGAGGCAGTCAATAAATATCAGCGTTATATGAATGAAGCTGAAACCCGCGAGGTAAAGCGTTTATTCTGTAAACTAATGAATGACGAAAAAGAGCATATTGCGCAATTCACAGCTGCCCTCTTTGAATTAACGCATGAACCACTACCGCCAGATTAGATAAAATAGATTAGCTTCAGATGGGATTTTTATCCCACCCGAAGCTAAGTATCCTTATCCGGGGACTTAACCGCTCGCCTGTGCCCGTAGAGGTGCTACTCCCGTTTAGACAGCAAGAGTCTTAGCGCGTGCTGGTCATCAGATAAAAGAAAAATGGCTGACACACAGGCCTGTATCCGACGGTGTAAGCCATAACTAGTTGATTTTTAGAAGGGTTGAGCGAATGGGATAGGCAATGTATCCTATCCTTTTCGTTTGTCATGATGCTGTACAGGCTGTTTTCCAGTCTGTCCGGCTTTAACCTTGGCGGGAACTGCCGTCAGTACTACCTGGCTTCCTTGGCAGGAAACTTTTATCTGGTAATCGACAATACCCTCTTTATACAGATTGAGTTTTAATTCCAGCAGTGCTTTACCCACGGCTTCTTTGATTTCTGGTGTAAAATAGGCGTTATTAATGTCTTCTGCCGGATCTTTTTTGGCAAACTTTGCTGTTGGCCTAACAGCCTCTTGCTCAGAATCAAGTTGAGTCTCAAAGGTGGACTCTTCCTGCCAGCCTTTTAACATGTCTGCATCGCTAAGATTTTTTTTGATTTTGCTCAAAATCCTTACCTCCTGGAAAACATACCGTTAAATTCTGTAACAACTTCTGCTAAAACGCCAATCATTTCTTGACGATGATGTTCTCTAAGCGTCCGGGCGATTTCCACCTGAAACGCATTATAGTTTTTTCCATAGCCCGGATAATGCCGCCCCTCACCCCAGCGGTGAGCAGCCAGCGAAATGTTACCTACCCAATGCTTATCAAAAACAACTTTAGCTTCAGGTATAACTTCATGTACCTTAGCCTTTAAGGTCTCACCAAACCACTTTCTAACCTTTGCCGAGCAAGTTTTCCCGTAAATTGTCCCTACTTCGATACTCAACGGGCCGTGAATAAGATCTCTCATACCATGAATACCAATATGCAAATATGGTTTGGCTAAGTTGCGGCTGCCTAAGCCTAGCAGTCCCATATTATAGAGAAACTGGCTGATAACATCGCGGTATTCCCATACAGCTTCATCATTATCCCGTCCCGGTGGACGGTTAAGGTCGGCAATCGTGCGGGATACTGTGCCTATAATACCGGCACACCCCGTTTTCTGTATAATCCCGGCAACAATTTCATCAGTAAAACGGTCAGCTTTTGGTGATGTGGCATGTACAGCATCCACATGACAGCAATGCGTACCAAAGGCATATTTTATAAAATTGCCGTTTTTCAAAGTTTCCGCCCCCTGCAATTTTCTAAATGCAAGGATTATTTTTTGCAGTTATACCGGACAGATATTCTTATAAATTCTGTATATATCCCAGTAAATCCTGCATATAGAAAACACGACTTGCGCCGAGCCTTCGGGAGGAGCGAAAGTCGATGTTGCACCTATACCCGAAGGTGTAGAAAAACAGCCGGAATTTCAGATATTCGCTGAAATTCCGGCTGTTTTCTAGTAACCACCAGACAAACGCATCAAATCTTGGTCAACGTTAGGATCAAGACTATCTATTTCGCCAACTTTTACCTGCTGCTTAAGATGCTCGTCCTTTTTCGACTTAGTTTCAGGAACTTCTTGTTTTTCTTCGTCCACAACAAATCCCCCTTATGTTATTCAAGTGATACTTTGTTAGTATATCCCCAATAACATTAGAACTATGTTATCCAGAACTAAAGCGCTCCTGCTACCAGTATTTTTATTAATACCTTAGAGAATAAATCTTATACCTTCTCGGTAAAACTACCAAGCTTTATAGCCGGGAATTTTCTGCTGATAGCCTGGAGAAATTGCTGTACGCCTTGTGGGTGACCGCCTGCGGGCATCGCCGTCAGAAACGCGTCCGGGTCAAAATTAAGGTTTCTAAGCTGGATCATATCTACTCCGGTTTCCCCTAGGAAGTCCAGCCAGGCAGACTGTTCTTCAGGACGATCATTAAGTCCCGGGAACAGCAGCATATTGAGCGATACAAAAACACCCTGCTGTTTAGCGTAAGCAATTGAATGCTTGACATTTTCCAAACTGTACTTGGCCTGGTAATAGGCTTGATAAGTAGCCGGTAAAGCGCTGATGATACTTACCCGCATACTGTTAAGACCGGCATCGACAATTTTGGTAATGCCCTGGGTAAACCCGGCGTTTGTATTGATATTTATTTGGCCGCGGTCAGTTTTATCTCTAATTAAGCCAATACCGGCCGCAATAGCCTCGGCCGCCAACGATGGTTCTCCTTCACATCCCTGGCCAAAGCTGATGATGGGATCCGGCGCGTACGTTAAATGATATATCCCGATTTCGGCAATCTCTTCCGGCGTTGGCGCGAAAGGTATCCGGCTTTGCGGTGCCGGACAACACTCAGAAGGCTGCAGGGAAATACAGCCAAGACAATTGGCATTGCATGCCGGAGATACTGGAATACCAGCCTCCCAGCGCCGGTAGAACAGGTTTTGCGCCGTACAGCAATGCCATGTAAGCGAGCAGTTGGCCAAATGCTCAACAAGCCGGTTGTTAGGCAAATCCCGCTTAACCTTAGCCACTCGTTTTTTCAAGTCAGGAGTATTGTA
>CAZCEN010000017.1:0-18689 GCA_964497205.1 uncultured Sporomusaceae bacterium | reverse complement strand
GGATGCCATTTTGTGTTGTCAGCCGTCTTTACTGCCGCTACATAGATTTCGTCACCAATAAGAGCGGCTGCCGTATAGCCATAAAGGGGCAATTGCGGCGCTCCAGGACGCTGCTCATAAGCAGGCAGCATGGTGCGGGTGTAGCCAACAGGCAGCATAGCCGCCACAGCCAAGCGTCCTTTTAATTTACTGGGGGTCTGCCCTTCCATATATAAGGCGTCTCGTCCCGGCAAATACATGAGTTCTGCCCCCTCAGGCAGCGGAATCATTTCTTCAGAAACTAAAGGGCGGCAATCCCCACCCAGCCGGCCAACGGCCTGACAGCCGGGAGCATCAAATATCTCACCGTGTTTATCGGCATAAAGCGTTGTAATCATAAATTATTATCCTTTGTTAAACTGATTCATGGCTTTGCTAAAGCCGTCTTTGATAACACACTCGACAGCATCCGCTGCTTGCCCGAGAGCTTGGCTGATTAAGGGCATTTCTTCGGCAGTAAAGCGCCCCAGCACATAGTTAGCCGTTTCCCAGCCCTCAGGCGGGCGGCCAATACCGATCCTCACCCGGGAAAAATCATCCTTGCCGGATTCATAAAGCAAAGATTCAATCCCGCGGTGACCACCCGAACCGCCCTTGAGTCTAAGACGCAGCCGTCCTGCCGGCAAATCAAGATCATCATAAATAACAATAATATCTTCGTACGCAACTTTATAGAAAGCAGCCAGCGGCACTACTGCCCTCCCGCTTAGATTCATGAAGGTTTGCGGTTTTACTAAGAGTACAGTTTCCTCGCCACGGTATTCCGCCACCTCCGCGTTATACCGATCGCGCCATGAAGTTACCGCCCAGCGTTCTGCCAGTTTGTCTATTACCATAAAGCCTATATTATGGCGGGTGGCGCTGTATTCTTGTCCGGGATTGCCCAGACCAACAACAATTTTCATTTACTCCTCCGAAACTTTAAGAATTTCATCCACCGTGACAAATTTATATCCCTGAGCCGAAAGTTTATCGATGATTATGCGGGTAGCCGCCACCGTCTGGGCACGAGGCAATTCACCGGCAATTCCATCACCGTCATGCAGCAGGATGACCGAACCGTTTTTTACTTTTCCCAGTGTCCGTTCTGCAATGACCTCCGCTCCCGGATTTACCCAGTCCCTACTGGCAACTGACCATTCCACAACTTTAAGTTTATGCTCGGCCATAATATCCATAACAACAGCGTCACGAAAACCATGCGGCGGCCGAATAACATGCGGAGCATAGCCAATAATGCCAGCAACGACATTATTAGTTTTTTCTACCTCGCTAACTATGGTCGGGCGGTCAGCTTTCAGGAGATCGATGTGATTATAAGTATGGTTGCCTAGTTGATGCCCCTCTTCTGCAATTCTCCGAACCAAATCCGGGTACTTCTTAGCATTTTGGCCAATGACAAAAAAAGTAGCCGGAACTTGCTTTTCCTTTAATACATCGAGAATTTGGCCTGTATATGGCGGATTTGGCCCATCATCAAAGGTAAGAGCCACCAGCTTTTGGCTTGTATGTACTTTGGAAAATACCGGGCCATAAAAATGGTTTTCCGGCAATACGGCATTGATTGTCAGCACAAACCCGGTGAGGATGCCGAGAATGGCAATACTAAGTCCCAGTCTGACAGGACGCCTAAGCACGCGGAAATAATCCAAGACCAGACTGATAATTACAATTATTGTTATTAGCCCCAGCATGCTAATAAGACGGACTTTTGTTTCAAACATGGTAAGTTAACCCCGTTTCAGCAGATTTCTTTGAACATAATAAGCCAAGGACCCTGCGAATCATAGGTAGTTCCCCCCGGATAGTAGCCCATCTTTTCATAAACTCTGATCGCGGGAGCATTATCGGGCCGTACTTCTAGGCGTACCCGTGTAACCCTGTTCTGCCGAAAATACTTGTCTGCCTCTTTCATTAACCTGCCGGCAATACCCAGTCCCCGTGAACTTTTTGCTACGGCAATAGATAAAATCCGGGCATTAGCCGCTTTACCAGGAGAAGCCGCCGACCGGAGAAAAGCAAGCTTGTTTAGTAGAATTACTTTTACCGGATGCAGGCCAAAACCGTATTGGCCTGTCAGCCAGCGCCACGCCCAGGCAAGGAGATAGCCTCCGGTGATTGCTTTGAGCCAGAGCCGGTGTAACCGGACAGGAGCAAAACAATAGCCTATAACCTGATCCACTTCATTTTTAGCAAGCAAAGCTGCCTCAGGCTCGGCGGCATAAACCAGGGCAAAAACATCTTGCATTGCCTGCGGCTTAGGCATTCGTCCACCACAGTGATGCAGTACGCTGTCTATAAAACTTTCGGTAAATATTCGGGCAATAGCCGGTATATCCTCAGCCGTAGCCCTAGTAATATAATAATTATCCATATAGAAGTTTATTTATAAATAGGGCGCGATATTCGCGCCCTATTGCTGTGACCTCCGTATGACCTTATTTATAGCTTAATTATCGAACAGTTTGCTAACAGACAATTCGCCGAAAATACGAATTATCGCTTCACCCAACAGCGGCGCAACTGATAATACTTTAATTTTGGGACTGTGCTTGGATTCCGGCATAGGAATTGTATTAGTGACAATAAGTTCAGTGATATTGGATTTTTCAATCCGCTCTACGGCCGGGTCGCTTAATACGGCGTGAGTGCAGCAGGCATATACAGCCTTGGCCCCCATTCTGGCTAAGGCGTTAGCACCTTCAGTCAGTGAACCGGCAGTATCAACAATATCATCTACGATAACGGCAGTTTTACCTTCAACACTGCCGATAAGATTCATAACTTCAGCTACGCCCGGAGCAGGACGTCGTTTTTCAATAATAGCTATGGGAGCGTGCATCCGGTCAGCAAATTGACGGGCACGGGATACGCCGCCTAAGTCTGGTGACACGACAACAAGATCTTCCAGATTTAGAGACATAACATATTCCGCCAAAGTAGGAACCCCGGGCAAATTGTCTACAGGAATATCAAAGAAACCTTGAATTTGTCCGGCATGAAGGTCCATGGTAACTACACGGGTAGCCCCGGCAACCGTTAAGAGATTTGCCATCAGTTTGGCTGAGATAGGCTCACGACCACGGGTTTTTCTGTCTTGCCGGGCATACGCATAGTAAGGGATTACAGCTGTAATATTTCTGGCTGAAGCCCGTTTCACGGCATCAATCATGATTAACAATTCCATCATGTTATCATTTACCGGATAGCTTGTCGGCTGAACAATAAACACATCGGTGCCGCGCACGCTTTCATCAATCATAACTTGAATTTCGCCGTTATTAAACCTTCCGACGAAGGCATCACCAACATTCAAACCAAGATATGTAGCAATTTCCTGAGCCAGGGTCGGATTAGCGTTACCACTAAATATTCGCAGTCTTTTTGTGTCTTCCATTTTTCTTACCTCCGCTGTTTTTCCACCCAACCCTCAATATTGTTTTGGCGGGCGCGTGCTACTCCCAAGGACTTGGGAGGAACGTTTTTAGTTATCGTAGAACCGGCACCTACATAGGAACCTTGTCCCACTGTAACCGGCGCCACCAAGTTAGTATTGCAGCCAATAAAGGCATCATCTTCAATTGTAGTACGGTGTTTATGTTTACCATCATAGTTAACCGTGATAGTACCGGAACCAATGTTGACACCGGCACCCATGTCTGTATCACCAATATAGCTAAGATGCGGTATTTTGCTTTTCTGACCAACAACGCTGTTTTTTACTTCAACAAAGTTACCTACTTTTACACCATCTTTCAGTTCGGTGTTAGGTCTAAGATGTACATAGGGACCCACTGTTACATCATTGCCGATAGTTGAGTCATGTACATAAGAAAAATGGAGGGTAACGTTTTCGCCAACGGTAGTATTGGTAAGGCGACTATTCGGTCCAATTGACGAATTCGCGCCAATTTTACTTTGGCCTTCAATCCAGGTGAAAGGATAAATGACAGTATCGGGTCCAATTTCTACCTGAGCATCGATAAATGTACTTTGGGGATCCATTATAGTAACGCCGTTCTCCATAAGCGACTGCACTTTGCGCTGTCTAATTATGCTTTCAGCTTCCGCTAACTGCATCCTGGAGTTGATTCCCAGTGTTTCGCGGTGATCGGCGGCACTTACCGCCCATACTTTTTGCCCTTGGTTGTTTAAGATAGCAACAACGTCGGTCAAGTAATATTCACCCTGAACGTTATTACAAGTCAAACCCTCAAGTGCTTTTAGCAATAATTTTGATTCAAAGCAATAAATACCTGTATTGATTTCGTTCACTTTTAGTTCTGCCGGAGCAGCATCTTTATGCTCTACGATTTTTATGACTTGCCCGTCCGTATCACGGATTACTCGTCCGTACCCGGTCGGATCAGGCATTACTGCTGTCAGCACAGTGGCTGCGGCTTGCTTCTTATTGTGCTGTGCGTAAAGTTTTTGCAGAAGTTCTCCGGTCAAAAGCGGAGTATCGCCACAAAGCACCATTACTGTACCATCAAAATCAGCCAACTGCTCTTTGGCCTGCATCACGGCATGCCCTGTTCCCAGTTGTTCAGCCTGAACAGCAAATTCAGTTTGACCGGCTAAAGCGTCAGCTACGGTTTGCGCGCCAAAACCAATAATAACAACACTTTTGGCTGCTCCGGCGAAAGTTGCCGCATCCAGTACATGCTGAACCATAGGCTTGCCGCCTACCTGGTGTAACACCTTAGGTAACGCTGATTTCATCCGCGTTCCTTTACCAGCTGCCAGGATGACGGCCATCAGTTGTGACATCAATATACCTCCTATTCACGACTACTCCTGAAAGTTCAGGGCCCTAGTCAATTGAAACCAGCAACTATTACACTTTCGACACAAATAGCCAAATTCCTCTCACCTAAATCAATTTGTTAGTACTTTTTTTCACAATCAGAAGGGGACACTAAATAATCTCGACTTTATATCCTTCATTGCGAAGACAGGCCATAATCTGTTCGGTATGGAGAACATCTCTCGTTTCCAAGCCAATCTCGACAACTGCCTGCCCCAGCGGCACATGCCGTTCTACCCGGTCATGGGATACGTACAATACATTGGCTTGGACTTTGGCAATAATGGCAAGCAACCGCTGTAAACTTCCCGGTCTATCAACAACAATAGTCTGGAGACGTACCCGCCGGCCAGCTTTCACTAAGCCCCGTTCAATGATACGGGAAATAAAGTTTACGTCGACATTACCACCTGATACGACACTGACAATCTTGCCCTTTACAGGAATTTTCCCATGCAAAACAGCAGCAAGACTTGTCGCGCCCGCACCTTCAACCATCAGCTTAGCCCGCTCTAAGAGCATCAAAATAGTGCTGGCAATGGCTTCATCGTCAACAACGAAAATATCATCAACATATTTGTCTATCAGTTCAAAGGTTAAATCCCCCGGTACTTTAACAGCAATTCCATCGGCAAAAGTTTCGGCATCTTTGGTTGCCCTAATGGCGTGGGCTTTCTTAGACATATACATAGCCGGCGCCCCTTGTGCCTGTACGCCATAGACCTTTACGTGCGGCGCTAATTCTTTAATGGCCACCGCAATGCCGGCAATCATGCCGCCGCCGCCAATAGGAGCAACAACGGCATCAACATCTTCTAAGTCCTGCAATATTTCAAGACCGATTGTTCCTTGCCCGGCAATAACCGCCGGATCATTAAACGCATGGATAAAAGTTTGCCCCGTCTCAGCCTGCAGTTCTTTAGCCTTGTTATAAGCTTCATCATATACGGCACCGGCCAGAACAACCTCGGCACCATAGCCCCGGGTAGCAGTAATTTTAGCTAAAGGCGCAATCTCCGGCATAACAATTGTGGCTTTGATCCCTGCCTGATTTGCACCGTAGGCAACCCCCTGAGCATGATTACCGGCCGATGCGGCAATAACCCCGTGCGATTTCTCTTCCGGGGTTAAACTCATTATTTTATTGTAAGCGCCTCGAATCTTAAAAGATCCCGTCTTTTGCAGGTTTTCCAATTTCAAATACACTTCGTTGCCTGTTAAACTGCTAAAGGTATTACTCTTATCCAAAGTAGTGCGATGAACGACACTGGACAAAACTTCCCGTGCCTTTTCCACATCAGCTAAAGTTACAGTAGCGGTACTATCCGGCATACTGTTCCCTCCTTTTAGATTTACTATAGACAAGGGTTTTTAGATTACTTCCTGTTTCCTGAAGGTTCACCGGTTGTTAAAACCGGTCTTATGTCTGTTACTTTAGTATGTTCATCAACATCATGTAAAATAAGTAATGCCGAATAGTCATCCACTAATTTATGTTCAGGTTCTGCTGTTGCTACCAAAACGCCAATACCTGCAACTTCAGCTCCCACTTCTTGAATCAAGTCAACCATGCCACGAGCCGTACCACCGGCTTTCATAAAGTCATCCATAATAAGCACTCTTGCTTTAGCCGGCAGCGCCCGTTTAGGAAGCGACATTGTCTGAATACGTTTGGACGAACCTGTAACATAATTAATGCTGACAGCCGACCCCTCTGTCACCCTACTGCCCCGCCGCACAGTTATTAGTGGAAGATCAAAGGCACGAGCTACCATAAAAGCTAACGGAATTCCTTTTGTTTCGACTGTTAGAATATAATCAGGTGCCAAATGTGCCAACCGTTCCAGAAATATTTCTCCCACTTTGGCCATTAAATGCGGAGTAAATAGTAAATCTGACATGTATAAAAATGCTCCTGGAATAATACGGTCAGGTTCTGCCAGCCGACGTGCCAATTCGTGCAGTATTTCATCCGTTTCGCTTGCCGGTACGGTAGGAATAAATCGAACGCCCCCGGCTGCTCCGGCTACGGTTTCAATAGTGCCTAAGCCAAAATAACCCATTGTTTCTTTTATAGTAGTAATATCTTCACATATAGTCGACTTAGCCGCACCGAAAAGTTCGCTGAAATGACTAAGCGAAAACAAATAGCGGGGTCTGTCCGACAATATTTTTGTTAAAGCCGCTACCCGTTCCATTTTCCGTACTTTATCCATACTTACTGCCTCCACACTCAGGGAAATACCGAATATTTTCTCCTAAATATATTTTTTTATTCACATTCTCTATAGAGAGCTTAATTCCTGCCAGGCTAAAAAAATTGTCTATTAAAGAAATAAACGCGGATACCCGCGTTTATCCGATGACTAAGATCCAGACGAGTTAAAACTTCACCTGAATCAAGTCTCACTTTATCAACAGTTTTCCGTAAAACAATTCCTCACAAGGTCTAAATCACTGGGCTTATCCACATCAATCCCAAGTTCGGCATACCGTGACTGGATAACGGCACCCTGAATTCCCAGGATCTCCCCTACCCGTTTTTCAACCTGTTTCAATTTTAGTGTTCCCAGTAAAAACTGCACCACAAACGTCCAGCCTAACTGGCAACAAAGCTTAAACGGATTTTTCCGGTTGTCAATAATACGTTCAGCCACTTGCACGCATTGTGATACAATACTGGGTTTTACCAGAAAAATATTCCCGCCGGTAAACGTGCCTTCCCGCAAACGCACATAAGTCCGTTTGTTACCCGGAAAACGACATTCGTGATCACTCTTAGTAACAATAGGATAATATAAATCAGCGTTTATGCTGGCACATTGCATTATAAAATCGTCAATAGCTGCCGCCGTCAGAAGCGGAATATCCGCCGTCACAACAAGTGTAAGATTTTCATGCCCCAATGCCTTTATCCCCAGTTGAATGGTTTCCATAATTGTTCGGCCGCTTTCTACAATAACCGTATTATCAGGAAAAGAACACCGTTTGAGCTCAGCTGCGGGCCCAGCGACAAAAATGCGGGAGACATGCGGACTTAAAGCAAGCGCTTCTGCCACAAACTCCACCATCGGCCTGCCGGCAATTTCAATCAAGGCCTCAAAGGGCTGAGCGGTATAGTGATTCAAATGCCGGTTATTTTCACCACCAGCCAAGATCAAGGCATCATACATTATTTACACTCCTTTGAGAAGTTAAGCGTGACGACGTTCGTTCAAATCCTGCAATAAAGTTTGTTCCGAGTTTTCCATATGTTCACGGGCGATTTGCTGTGCCAGTTCCAGATCTCGTCCAGCAATGGCTTCTACCAAACGCCGGTGTTCTTCCACTGTTTTTTGGATACGCCCCGGATACTGCATAGATATGGAGCGGAACCGCGTAAATTGTTCTCTTAGATTATTTATAATTCCTACTAAGCGGTCGTTGCGACTGGCTCTGTATAAAATATCATGAAACAGGCCGTCTACTTCCACAATCTTGTCAGCATCGCCCTGTTCAGTTAGATCGCTGATTTCGACCAAAAGCCGTTCAAGCTGTTCCAGTTCATCCTCGGTAATCCGTTCGACAGCCAGCCCGGCTGCAAGCACATCAAGTGCTGTGCGTATTTCGAAAACTTCATTAATATCTTTTATTGATAAATCGGCCACATAAGTCCCGCGACGAGGAATCATAACAACAAAGCCTTCTAGTTCCAATTTGCGAATGGCTTCCCGCACCGGAGTCCGGCTAACGCCTAATTCTTCAGCTAATTGAATTTCCATTAGACGTTCACCCGGACTTAAAGTCCCGTTTACAATCGCTTCTCTTAATGTCTCGGCCACTACTTCTCTAAGCGGTTTATAGCTGTCCAATTTAATAGGTACTAATCGCCTCTCCACAATCACTCCACCTTTGACACTGTTTCTGCCACAAATACTTCAGGTATACCCTCAGTCTTTAATCGACTAGCAATTACCTCGGCCTGCTTCTGGCAACCGGCAAGACCAAACACGGTCGGCCCGCTACCCGACATTAGCGCAGCCATGGCCCCGTATTTGAGCATTGACTCTTTAATTTTAGCAATTTCCGGATGCGCCGGAATAGTTACACTCTCAAGAACATTAGCCAAATTTCCGGCGACACCGGCAATACTGCCTTGCTCAAGAAACTTAGACATAGCTGTGATATCCGGCCGGATCTGAACTCTATCAGCCTTAAACTGCTGGTAAACCCAAGCGGTAGGTACTTCAATCGCCGGTTTGGCAAGTATAACATAACACTTAGGCAAAGGCGGCAGTGGCGATAGAAGCTCCCCTCGCCCGGTAGCCAGCATTGTGCCGTTATACAGGCAAAAGGGCACATCGGAGCCCAGTTTAGCCGCCAGCTTGCTTAGCTCATCCAAGCTCAAGTTAAGTTCCCATAGATTGTTTAAGCCTTTTAACACGGCAGCGGCATCGGCACTGCCGCCAGCTAACCCAGCTGCAAGAGGAATGCGTTTATCAAGAGTAATACATACACCTTGCTGAATTCCTGCATACTCTTTAAGCAGGGCTGCCGCCCGGTAAGCTAAATTACTAGCATCACCGGGTAACCCGGCAATACTGACATTAAGGACAATATCCCCCGGGTGACTTGTAAGGGTAATGGTATCGGCAAGACTAACTGCCTGCATCACCATCGCTACTTCATGATAACCATCAGGACGTTTATGTAGGACATCAAGCGCCAAATTAATTTTGGCAAAGGCTTTTACTGTTAGCATATCCAAATTTTTACGCATTAAGCTGCTTAAGAGCAATTGCTTCCTGCGTACTCAGAATTTGGTCGATTTCCAACAAAATCAGTAAACGGCCGTCAAGCTTACCCACTCCTTGAATATACTTGGCATCCAGAATGAATGACGGCGGAGGCGGCTCCACACTTGACGAAGAAATCCTTACTACTTCGGCAACAGCGTCAACTATGATACCTACAGTTTGTCCATTTACTTCAACAATAATTATACGGCTATCATCATTATACTCAGAAACCTCGAGTTGAAAGCGTTTTCTAAGATCGACTACCGGAATAATCCGGCCGCGCAGATTGATAATACCTTCCATAAAGGCAGGTGTCTGCGGCAGTTTTGTGATAGGAACCAGACGGTTGATTTCTTGTACTTTAGTAATAGGTAAACCATATTCTTCTTTAGCTAACCGAAAAATAACTAATTGCAATTCTTGATCGGCAGCTGCGGTGTTTATTTCCATCCGGAACACCTCCATGACAAATCTATACTATGTATATTCTACCTGTTCGGATATTTGCCTGCAACTGCCAAATTGCATTAACCCAAT
Source organism: uncultured Sporomusaceae bacterium (assembly GCA_964497205.1). Lineage (GTDB taxonomy): Bacteria > Bacillota > Negativicutes > Sporomusales > Sporomusaceae > Sporomusa. The sequence goes on along the minus strand of CAZCEN010000017.1, from coordinate 8,528 downwards.
TTTTTCGTTAACCTTCTACCCTAACTCCGGCAACTATTAACTCCTGATAAACCGGCATTACCTCCGCACTGCGTGTAACCGACGGGGCAAATTCATTAATTGCACTCGATACAGTATCATAATCCTCGTAAAAAATAGCGATTAAATCTCCGGCCTCGGCTTCTGACAAAGCAACAGTCACAGCCTGGCTTTCGTCCAAAATAGTTTGTATGCGCTCAGGACCAACTCCCGCTTCTACCACGCCTTGTTTTAATAACGCAGCCGTTTCACCTGGCTGCCGGCCTCGCAAATCAGCGTCTTCTTTGATATATATTTTGTCAAATCCTTGCCCGGCCTCCCGTCCGAGACTAATAATAACATCATTGCGGCGGTCACCGGGAGCCGCAATGATCCCAACTAACCGTTTAGGGTTAAGTCGCCGCAATGTATTAGAAAGAGCCCGGCAGCCTGCAGGATTATGAGCATAATCAATACATACTTGAAAACTGTCAATATCCATAAGCATAAGCCGTCCAGGGTTCTCACAAAAGTCAGTTAATCCACCGCGGATATCGCCAATAGATAGCCCCTGGGACCAACAGGCAGCAGCAGCAATAACAGCATTTTGGATATTATGGTATGCAACACCTTTAAGAGTAATAGGGATATCTGATACTTTGATTAACGCCTGCTCAGTTTTGCCTTCGGCTAGATAAATTACATCATTCTTAACGAAACAGGCTTTACCGCCTTCCCCCAAGTGACGGCGAACAATAATATTATCAGGCTGGGTACTAAAGTATACGATTTCGGCCTTGGCTCTTGCTTTAAGAGCAGCCACCCGACGATCATCAGCATTTAACAATGCAATACCATCGGCATGGACAGTTTCGATAATCAGAGACTTGATATAGACTAAATCATCTAAATCTTCGATACCGTCCTGACCGATATGATCCTCAGTAATATTGGTTATTATGCCGACATTGGCAAAATCATACCCCAGACCACCACGAATAATGCCGCCGCGAGCTACTTCCAAAACAGCAACCTCTACAATAGGATCGGCCAAAACCATACTCGTGCTGGCTGGACCAGTCGTATCACCTTTAACAATACATTCATTGTCAACATAGATGCCGTCCGAGGTTGCCATACCTGTTTTGAAGCCGGCCCGGCGAAAAGTATGGGCAATTAATCTCGTAACTGTTGTTTTTCCATTGGTACCGGTAATTGCAATAATAGGAATTCTGCCATTATCACCATTCGGAAACAGATAATCAACAATGGCTGCACCAATATCCCGTGCCACTCCGCTGCTCGGATGCAAATGCATCCGGAGACCGGGGGCCGCATTAATTTCAATGATCGCGCCATATCCAACCGTTAACGGCTCCGATATGTCGGGAACGACCAAATCGATGCCGGCTACATCTAGCCCAATGAGCCTCACAGCCCGCTCAACCTGACAAATAGTTTCGGGATGGATAATGTCAGTAATATCTTTTGCAGTAGCACCGGCACTAAGATTAGCGTTGTCACGGATATAGACGATTTGCCCACAATCCGGCACCGCTGCTGACGTTAAATTTTGTTTTGCCAAAGTCATACAGGCTGCCGCATCTAATTCCAACCGGGTTAAGGGGCGACTATGCCCGTTCCCCCGTGCCGGGTCTTGATTAACAATATCCACAAGTTCACTAATAGTATGCTTACCGTCTCCAACCACATGGGCCGGAATTCTCTCCGCTCCGGCAACAACTTTGCCATCGACGGCACACAGCCTATATTGACGGCCAGTCACATACTCTTCTACCAGCACCCGCTCATCGATCTTAGCCGCCAAGGCAAAGGCCGCCTCAACTTCGGACATATTCATTATATGTAAAGTAACCCCTTTGCCATGGTTACCGCCAGCAGGTTTCACAACAACCGGCGCCCCAATAGCGGCGAAAGCATCCTTAGCTTCGTCAAGGCTAGCTACGACATATCCATGCGGAACAGGCAGGGCATTTTGCCCTAAAATCTTATTAGTAAGAAATTTGTCACAGGCTAAATCAACAGCGGAAGAACTTGTCCGGCTGGTGATAGAAGCCCAAACCCTGTTTTGTTTTTTTCCATGCCCCAGAATGAGAAAATTAGTGTCATAATCAGGGCGATGCACCGGAATACCACGCTGCTTTGCGGCTTGATATATAGCTTCAGTACTTGGTCCAAGTTTAGTATCTTCGCCAATCCTTTTGATCGTGGCCACCAGTTCCTGGACATTAATTGCTTGTCCAGTCAATGTTGCGGTTAACACTTGATAAGCGCCTTCGGCAACCGCCAGCCCCACCGGTTCGCACCTACATCCAAATACGACATTATAAATACCGCGGCGACCTGACCCCCGCGTCTTGCCGAATCCAGAAGAATATTCCTTCCCGGCAAGCGACTGCAGTTCAAGCGCCACATGTTCAAATATATGAGCTAAATAAGTTCCTTCCTGCAAACGTTCTGCAAAGCCACCGGGATATCCCCGCGAACAGGAATGTTCGCCAAGCCCCGGCAGAAGACTCAGTAAGCGGGAAACAAAATTGCAAATGGCATTACTGGCAACATCCTCATAGGTGCCAATATCAAGTATTGCTTTTATAACCGACCGATAACTATAAATGTTAGGTCCGGGAACAAAGCGTGTGGATAGTAATTGCATGATAAATCCCCCTAGTTTAGTTGGTCTCAAGCTGTATAGGCAGCCTTCGGTTTAAATCAAAACCAAATCCGGCAGGTAAAATATGCAGCAAAACGTTAGATATAGCCAAGGGCTGATTACGGTTAGACTCGGAGATATTGGAGTAGATGATATTCTTTCCATCGATGATAGTAACGGTTTGTGAACCAATTACTTTACACAATCTATCCGGACCTACAATAAGAGCGGTATCTTCATCAATACCAATCCCTAATATATGAGGATTCTGTGCTACTGCAGCCAGCAAACGGTTGATTCGTCCCCGCTGAGCAAAATGTTGGTCAATTACTCCTTCGTTTAAAAAACCCATGCCATGCGCCATGGTCAACGAAGCCTTCTTAGGCGTATCGTTAGAGTTGCCACCGACAATCATTGTTTCACTCATTACCGCTGCGCCGGCACTGGTACCGGCAATAACAGCTCCCTGACTAAAGGCAGCACGAAGGGCGGCGTCTACTGCCGATCCCCCCAAAATGCTGGTCAGCCGTAGTTGGTCGCCGCCTGTAAAAAATACGCCTGTAGCTTTTTTAATACCCTCCGCCTGTTCTTTCTGGTTTGCTGTTTCTCTGTTGGTAACATCCATAATACTTACCGCGGCTGCACCTAAAGAAAGAAACAGCTCACGATATTCATTCCCGACAGTGCGCGGCTCATCTGTGGCCGTGGCAATTACTACAATGCTGCTATCCCTGCCACCGGCTATGTCAATAAAATGCCTTAGAATCTGACATTCCCCGGTCTTATCCTCATGACCGCCAATAATCAAAAGACTGCCGGATTCCTTACTTAAACCGGTATCGCTTTTTTTACTCATTTCGTCATATTTCTCCCGTTTTTACCTTTACTCCTATTTTTACCAAAATAACAGCTACTTTATACAACAACTTTGCTAACCAAAACCGGCTATGCTGAATATAATGAAGAAGAAATTTGGGAGAAAACGGAGGTAGTGAGTATTATGAAAGTCAGAACTATTTATTTGCCTGAATCATTAAAGACTATTAACTTGCCTGAAGGCGAAAACTATATTTCCTATTGTCACAGCCAACCCGCCAACGTTACTGAAATTTCCCCGGTTCCCCGAGTAGACAGAGCCAGTTTTACACTTGCCCGGGCTAACATATTGCTTATCAAATCCCAGCGCCAGCTTACTTTGTTCGATGGCAATAGTCCTATCCGGCAATATCCGGTAGCTATCGGTAAACCTTCCACACCAACACCTGTCGGCAATTATGCCATTGCTACCAAGATCATGAATCCCGGTGGAGTACTAGGGACACGCTGGATGGGGCTTAATTTCGATGCTTACGGCGTTCATGGAACCAACTCACCTTGGTTGATCGGTCAAATGGTATCTAATGGCTGCATCAGAATGCATAATGCCCATGCCGAAGAGTTGTTTACATTAATAAACATCGGTACGCCTATTTACATTAGGGATTAACTCACTTAACCGTTCCGCCACCCAGGTAGCTTTACTGCGTCGGGCTATGAGAAACTCACCCAGCGCTTGCCGTTCGTCTATATTCGCTAACCACTCCTGGGGTATACTTTCTACAAACGCAAGCAACTCTTCATCAGAAATCTTTTCTACAATTTGAGCATAATGCAAAAAATGGTTTGGATTAAGGTAATATTTTAAAAGCACACCATACGACCGGCGATGATTTAACGTTATGCTGTCAGTCATATCTTTAAGCATATCTATTGTCCACCGACCACGGCGAAATAGGTGCGAGTTATCAATAGCATATAATTTGTAGCCGTTTGATTCTTTTCGCAATAAAAGATTCTTGCGGTTTTCCGTACGATCGGGATTATGGAACAGATGGTCAAACAGCATTACACCGGCCATTTGTTCTTTATTTATTGCCCGATGCAGATTATATTTGGTTACATATCCTGCTCTATCTAAATACTCACAGCCAAAATGCCAGCCCGGGGGTACCCCTGCCGCGCTCAGCCGTCTGCTTTTTTGCAGCAGTTCCTGAGGGATTTGAATTAATCCCCCCGGCGGAAAACATAAATCCATCCACTTACCGAACTGAACAGCTAATAACTCATTTACCAAAACTTTTGCACCCAGCCGGTTTACTGTGAGTTTTACTACACAAACTTTAATTTTACCCGCATCGGTTTGGGCACGGAATAACTGGGGAGATGTAGCTCCCAGCCCAACCGGACCAATGTACTGCAGTGCCCGAAACATTAGGGCCATCTCCTCTCTAGTGCCGAAACAGCTTATTATCCTTGTATCTAAACATCCTCAATTCGAAAACAATACCCAGGGACTTGATATATCCCTGGGTCGCTGTTCTCTATCCTTTCGCAGTAGTACCGCTTACCAGCCAACTGGCAATCCAACCGGTGGTAGTTCCATCCGGCAAGACTACTTTGTACCAACCAAAAGCCTGTTCTTTAACTGTTAAAGTAGTGCCTTTATTAACTTTGGTTACTACCGGGAAGTTAGTACCTGGACCTGTTCTTATATTAACGGTATTGCCTGTTACTGTTACAGTACCAGTTACACTTGTTGAAACGCCTGCGGTAGGAGTCATCGGACCAGTAACAATAACATTCTGCTCACCATAGCCTGCTATGTTCCCACCGCCAGTCTCGGAAGCAGACACATTTTCATCAGTAAACTGACTAGCGCTGACATGGTCTGTGCCAACACTACTGGCGGTTGTGCTTTCAACGATACCAACTTCATTTACAGGACTCAGGGCATAAACATCCATCTCGGTAGTAGTAACCACTCTGGCCCAAATTTTAAGTACAATCGTGATATGGACTTTACGCTTATCGTTATCATCGTGATGGTGATGGTGGTGATTATGGTCATGATGATTATCAAAATCGTAGTCAACAAACTCAACCGATACATCGGCCGTAGCCTTCATATCAGGCTCAGCGCCTTCTATCTCGATATCCCGTGTCCAGCGAATATGTTTTCTTTCAAAAGCGTGTACCGGCTGATTAGGCAAATCGGCCACATACATAACTTTTACTTCCAATTCGCCGCGCACAACTACTTTATCGGGGATAACATCAACCTTCGTAATCTCCAGCTCTTTTACGTATACGTCAACTACTTGATCGATGTCTGGTTTCTGTGCCGGGACAAACATATCAAATTCAACTACCCGTTGCGCCATTTCGGCTCCTAGAACCTGTTCAACCTCTATAGTTTCCGGTCCCGGTTCCGGACAGGTACAACCGAGTTCGGAACTATCAGTAGTAGTAACACCAGAGACTGTTTTTACTGTCGAATTTGAAGTGTCTGTCGAGCCTGAAGCCGCCCTTGTTTTATCGTCCATTTTTCCCCCCCCTTAATCAGACTATGCTTATCATTATCCTTTTGGTTTAGTAGGCAGAGCTCCTGTATTAATCATAACTTCACGGTCGGTCATAACTTTGGCAGTTACTTTCAGAATAACCGATACATCAAATTCACGAAGACAATGATGGTGGTGGTGATGGTGATCATGGTCATCATCATCGCAGTCTTCGTCAGTTATAGCTTCTTCTTCATCACAATCCATTGGCTCATGGTTCTTGTACTTATACGCACGGGTATGCTCATCAACATCATAATCAACAAACTCGACAACTACGCTTGCCTCGGCATCCATTCCCCGGCGAGCTCCCGGAACGTCAATATCAAGAGTCCACCTATAATGTTTAATTTCTACAGCATGCACAGGTTGGTCAGGCAGACAAGCAACATATATAGCCTTAATCTCGAATTCGCCGCGAACAACCACTTTATCAGTGATAACATCAACGCTGTTTACTTCTACTTCTTTGACAAATACATCGACAATTTGTTCAATGGCGGGTTTCCTGTCCGGAACAACTACGTGAATATCCAGGGCCTTTTGCTTTTCCGTTTCCCCAATTATTTGCCGCACGATAATAGTTTGCGGGCCAGTTTCCGCCCCTAAAGTACATTCTTTATTGGCTCTATCGTTCATGCAGATTCCCCCCTTTGTGTATTCTAGTTATATATATGCCTGCTCTAATTTTTATGTGACAAAAAAACTAAAAAATGGCAAGAAGCAGCCGTTATTGGGCACAACTGATATCGCAGGCAAACCCTAGATTATAACTATGATTCCCTTTAGAAAAACATGATTAGAAAACGGAATAATACGTAAAAATTAGGCTTGTCCTGCAGAAAAAAATTAGCATTCTGTTGTTGAACAAAAAAAACAGAGTGTTATGTCGAAACAACATAACACTTTTTGGATCTTTTTCATAGAATATAGCAGATGCCTCCCTTTGAAGGGAAAAACCGGTCATCTAAATAAAAGGAGGTAGTGCTATTAATGAAGTCTTATAAAAAGTACCCTTATTGGAAATGCGATGACGAATATTCTAAGTGCGGCTGTGGTGAAAAAAGCGAAATGATGGACGACTGCCAGGATATGGATATGTCTTGCTGCACTCCCAAAATGAAATGTATGCCGACAAAAGAATGTGTAAAAACTTATAAATGCTACTACAAACTTTACAGGATGTGTACCTATCGTCTATACAAAGTATGCCCATGCTGCGGCCACGAGTTTGACTACCATACTCATCGCGGCGCTTGCCCTAAATGTATGTAACTTTAAAAAACCCGCGCATATTAATTGCGCGGGTTGTAAAATTTCTTTGCTTATTTAATGGCTGATAAATTCCTGGACAACGTATGCTGAACCGGAAGAATCATAGCGAACACCAATGCCTACGTCGGTATAGTTGGGGCTTAAAATATTGGCGCGGTGACCGGAGCTGTTCATAAATGCGGTTTCAGCAGTAGTTACATTGGTGTTTATAGCCAGGTTTTCACCAGCATAACGATAGCTGATTCCAGCTTGGCGCATACGGTCAAACGGGGACTGCCCTTCCGGGTTATAGTGAGAAAAGAACTTACGATTAATCATGTCACTGGCATATCCTTCGGCTAAACGAACCAGGCTATTATTAATTTTGAGTGCAGGCAGACCGTTAGCTGCCCGGTCAGCATTTAACAGTTGAAATGCTTTGGTCTCGTCAGCGGTAAGTCCGGAAACAGAGGGAGCAGTAGACCCGGTCGAGTTAGAAATAGAATTCGACGTATTAGAATTAGAAGGTGCCGGAGAAGTTGAAGCAGTGGGTTGAGTTGGAGTGCTAACTGTATCAGTATTTTTGGCCGGAGCCGAATGGCTGCCACCCTTTTTACCGCCGGCCAAAACCGCCAATAAACCTAGCGCCACTATTCCACCAATCACTGCTGAATTATCACCGCTTTGTACAGACTCTTCTTCTACCGATGCCGCATAAGCCGAGGTAGCCCAGGCACCGCCGAAAGAAGTTGTAACCAAAGACATTATTACTAATCCGAAAACTGTTTTTGTCAGGTACTTTTTAATTTGCATGAATTTCACATCAACCTACCTTTCAAGTTTTTTAAATATAGAAACATTGAAATTGGCATTTAGTTTATCAAACTGCAGTCACAGTTTGTAATTATGTAAATTCGACTCGTTAGTCAAAATTCCTGTTAATCACCTACTAGTAATTTCTGTATAGTAATCATTATTTGCAACTAGTCATTCGAAACATAAAATTGGCACACTGAAACCTTGGTTTTTGGTAACACTATTGCCAGGAGGTGATTACATGGGCAATATTTATGATGACAATCAAAAGTCCTTACATGGGCCTTCCGGTCAAAAGCAGGCGCATCAAGGTCCCTACGGAGGCAAAAATGCCGATAGTTTATCGAATAATAATGCCTCTCAAGTCCTTCAGCCTACCAAAGATATTAAGGCCAGGCCCAAGCATC
>CAZCEN010000016.1:17180-24762 GCA_964497205.1 uncultured Sporomusaceae bacterium | reverse complement strand
CAATATTATTAGCAACTACGGGCAATTCCTCGGCAATTATCTCTGACATACGTTTTACAGTATTTAGTTCTAATCCTTTTGCGGCAGTAACAATAACCGCGTTAGTCTGGATAAGCGGTGATAATTTTGCGGCTGTTCCGCGTATCGCATGGGATGGCGTAGCTAACACGAGTAATTGTGCGTTAATTGCGGCTTTGGCTAAATCATTTGTAATTTGAACTGTTTCCGGTAATTTACAACCAGGCAAATAGTCGGGATTTTCTCTAGTTGACGCGATATGTTCGGCCAGTTTGCCAGATCTAACCCACAGCATAACAGAACTATGCTTTTGTCCTAATACGGAAGCTAAAGCTGTACCCCAGCTGCCTGCGCCGATTACTGCAATATGCATTTTATTAAAATCACTTCTCCTTTTCGGAACTGGCATCCGGTTTGCAACCGGCTTTAATTTTGGATTCTTGGCCTTTTAGGAGACGTTCAATATTAGGGCGATGTCTGACAATAACAAATAAAGCAGCCAATATGCCAAAATAAAAAAACTCCTGTCTAGCATTTAATAACCACATAGTAATAGGTACCAAAGCTGCTGCAACAATGGATGCCAATGATACATAGCGTGTAAAATATACTATGAGTGCCCATACAATAAAAACAATTAGCGTAACTTTAGGAACAATAATTGCAATAACACCAAGACCTGTCGCTACACCGCGGCCACCCTTAAACTTTAAAAATGCTGACCAGTTATGACCAGTAATAGCAGCAATGCCGCCAGCTAATTCAGCCAAGGCAGTATGGCCGAGGTACTGTCCGATCAGTACCCCAGCCACACCCTTCAATGCATCGGTAAGAAATACCCAGAACGCGGGCCAAGGACCAAGCGTTCTAAATGCGTTAGTAGCGCCAATGTTTTTGCTGCCGAACAGCCTTAGATCAACATTATAAAAGCTTTGGCCGATTATTAACCCATTAGGAATTGAACCAATTAAATAGCTGGTGAGAATAACCAGCATATAATCCATTATTCCACTCTCCTATTTGTTACTCATCTTTTTCTTTGCGGCCACGAACCACTAATTTAAGTGGAGTGCCTTCAAACCCAAACGCTTCTCTTAGTCTATTTTCTAAAAAGCGTAAATACGAAAAATGCATAATCTCTGGGTCATTGACAAAGAAAATAAAAGTAGGCGGCTTAACGTCTGGTTGAGTGGTAAAATAAATTTTGAGACGGCGGCCTCTTTCTGACGGCGGTGGATTAATCGCGGTGGCATCTTCAATTACTTGGTTAAGTACGCTTGTAGCTACCCGCATGGAATGTTGTTCAGCTACATATTTTATTAATTCAGTTACCCGATGAACCCTTTGCTTAGTAAGCGCGGAGGTAAACAGCACCGGTGAGTATTGCATAAAGCCAAGTTCTTCACGAATTGTTTCGGTAAATTTTAATGATGTTTTGCCGTCTTTTTCAATTAAATCCCATTTATTAACGACAATTACGCTGGCTTTGCCCGCTTCATGGGCATAACCGGCAATTTTTTTATCTTGTTCTGTTACACCTTCTTCGGCATTAATAACCATTAATACGACATCACAGCGGTCGACAGCTCGTAAGGAACGGATAACACTGTAACGTTCGACCGGCATATCGATTTTTGCTTTGCGGCGCATACCGGCGGTATCGATCAAAACATAAGCCTGGCCGTCTTTAGTAAAATGAGTATCAATTGCATCACGGGTTGTGCCAGGGATGTCACTGACGATAACCCGTTCCTCACCAATAATGGAATTCACCAAAGATGATTTGCCGACGTTAGGCCGCCCAATAACTGCAACTTTGATTTGATCATTGTCTCCTTGCTCAGTATGTTCTTGCGGCATGTTTTCAACAAGTCTGTCGAGCATATCGCCAATATTAAGGGCATTAGTAGCCGAAATGGCAATTGGGTCACCTAAACCGAGATTGTAAAATTCATAGATATCGGCTTCATTTTTCATATTGTCTACTTTGTTAACCACTAACAAAACGGGTTTTCTGGTGTTACGTAAAATTACGGCTACTTCATTATCCGCTGACGTCATTCCGGTTTTACCATCGACAATGAACATGATAACATCAGCTTCATCAATGGCTAGTTTGGCTTGATTGCGCATTGCAGTAAGAATTTTGTCATTGGTTTCAAATTCAATACCACCTGTATCAATCATAGTAAATTCTCGTCCCAGCCATTCGGCATCCATATAAATTCTGTCACGGGTAACTCCGGGCATATCTTCAACGATGGATAGACGGTTTTTACCAATATAATTAAATAGTGTAGACTTACCGACATTAGGCCGGCCAACAATTGCAACGATTGGTTTACTCATTGAATACCACCTTGTACATTTCTAAAATCTATTCCTAGTATACCAGAATGTCAGATTAAACGGCTGCTTATGTTTTCTTTATAGCCGTAGTTTTTCCTTTACTATTGCCTGTATATACTTGATAAAATAAGAGTGTCGGATTTAACTAAATCATAACTTGCTTGCTATCGCCAAGCAGCAAGCAATTGTTTTAAATCTTGGGCAGAATAAGCGCTGCGTATAGGCACTTTAAGTTCAGTGGCAATAGCATCTGGTGTAAGATTATCCAGGAAAACTTGTTCACCTTTTCTGAGGGCTATTCCTGGAATTATAATACCCGCCCGCGGGCCTGAAAGTTTTTTCAAAGCATCGATTATATCGCCGCCGGTTAATAAGCCCGTTACGGTGACATCGCTGCCAAAAAATTTGTTGTCAACAGGAATAACTCGAACGGTTAAATTGGGAATTGAAAAATTAGCAATAAGCGGTGAAAGAATTTTCTCTGCAGAAACACCGCAAACAACATCAATATAATGTGGCTGATCATAACCATCAGTGGTTACCTGTGCTTCTTCCCATTCGGCCAGAAAACTACGAACAAGCCCAATGCCGTTTTCTAGCTGCGGAAACTCGTCATAGGATTCATAATCAGGGATTTCTTTGCCGGCAGCTAAGTAAAATTCATCAGCCAGATATACAAAGGATTCCTGGCTTTCTTTGCGGCATTTTCTTTGCCATTTGTGAACAATTTTAATGACTTCTGCTGCCGCTTCAGGCGAAAACTTGGTTAAAGGATGACAATTGTCACGGTAGCGAGTAAGTCCAACCGGAACAATAGCTAATGACAGTACCGATGGATGCATAGCATATAAATCGCTGATAGTTTTTTCTAATTCTTTGCCATCATTATAGCCTGGGCATAGCACTACCTGGGTGTGAAGACTAATACCTTTATCTACCAACTCTGTAAGTTGGTCCATTATTTTGCCAGCCTGTTTACCACCGAGCATCCTCTCTCTTAGTTCACCATTCGTGGTGTGTACTGAAACATAGAGCGGTGATAAATGCAGTCTGGCAATTCTGTTAAGATCCCGAGGACCTAGATTGGTAAGTGTTATGAAATTACCATATAAAAAAGACAGGCGATAATCGTCATCCTTGATATACAGGCTGTCCCGCATTCCTGGCGGCATTTGGTCAACGAAGCAAAAAATACATTTGTTTGCACACGGGCGAACCCTGTCAAATACCGCAGTTTCAAACTCTAACCCTAAATCTTCGTCAAATTCTTTTTCAATAGCTATTAATTCCTGTTCACCTGAAACTCGCTCTATCAGCAATTCAATTTCTTCTTCAGCTAAAGCAAAGCTGAGATCAATAATATCTTGAACAGCCTCTCCATTTACTTCTAGTAAACAGTCACCAGGGACTAGGCCGATTTCAGCACCGATGCTGTCATTTCTGACTTTAGATATAACACCTTTATATGTCAAAGTATTCCCCCCTTCTTTTAATATTCCGTTAGTAGATATATTTTCCTGCAAAGTGTAGTATTAAACGACAAAATAAAATGTTCTATTTTAAAAAATACAAAAGGCAGGACATAAGCCTGCCTGATTGTTACTTTACTTTTTCTCATCATCTTTTTCAGACTGCCCGGAATCTTTATTAGCACTACGACGCTTTCTGGGACCAAAAAAGTTAGCAAATTCAGTAGAGGCAAAATTTTTCAGTTTAGCGCCTGCCTCTTTCATGCTGCCGGTACTTAAGAACAAGAAAGCGGCAACACCTACAATTAAAATTCCTAAAATCCAACCCATAGACTTAGTAGCACCAGAGGCTCCGCCAGCCGCCGATCCTAACCCCGCGTAGCCTGCAGCATTATTAGCGCCAGCTGCGTTAGTACCGGTGGGAGCGCTGGATTTTCCCAATATTGTAGGTATTACGTCAGAAAATAGTGCAATCCCTTTTTCTGCCGACTCTCTATCATTCGTGTGGGCACCAACTTCAAGAAGCATAGAACGTGGGTGAATATCTTGATTATAGTCGCCGCCTTTGGCAAAGAATATCCCTTTTATCAATCCGGGATGCTGTTTGTCTGCTGCTGCTTTAATTTGGAGAGCATAGTCTTCAATTTGTTTACCGGTCGGACCATACTTACCGACAACTAATTGAACTTTGCTTACATTCTGCCCGTCGATATTTGCTGAATATACTTGCGGTGGAACAGCATCACGGTGAACATCGAATATTGCATCAGGCTGTTCCTTTTTTACTAAGTCGAGAGCTGTTCGACGTGAACGTTCATATGACATATCGTCATGTGGATCATGTTTGGCTTGGGAATGAATTGGAGTTATGCCATTTTTTTCTAAGCCGGCGGCAAATGCGTCACCAACTTTATAAATACCACCGGCACCTAAGATGCTTTCTTTGCCGTCGGTAGGTACATATGATTCGTCCGAGTGGGTATGATAGATGGCAACTTTGCCTCCGCCTTGCGCTTTAGCGATAGACGGCTGGAGGAAAGACTGTAAACGAGTAAGTATTCCCTGGTTGTTAGGATCATACATGGATAGGTTTACTTCGCCAATCAATTTTGCATGAGCAATATTGCCTTCTATACGGACGACTTCATAACGACGATTGTTTTCAGTAAGTACCTGATCACCTACACGCACCTGCCAGCCTGTCAAATAAACAGCGTTGCCTGCTTCATCTACTATAGTCGAATAGGTGCCATCATTGTGTTCGTTAGCATAAGCTAGGCCACTTACAGCGATAAGCAAAAAACCTAAGAGTATAATTATACTAAGCCTAGTCTTCATTGTGTTCACCTCCGCTATTGGAGGATTTATCATTAGTTCCGTTTTGTTGGTTAGTCTGGGATTTATTATCTTGCTTTTCGTTGGGATGCAGTTCTTTGCTGAACTCATACAATCCCTCCGGGCGATTCGGTCCAAGAACGGGTCCACCCTGAAGTTTTTCTCTGGTTTCTCCTACTAACTCGGCTATCATAACGGCAACGATACCGGCGATAATAGTTACGTCAAATGCTCCTGCGCCGCCGATAGACGTTGTACCGGGAATGCCAACACCGTACAGTGTTATGATATGGATAATATCACTTAAAACTATTCCTAGTATGCCGCCAATAAAGGCACTGCGGCGTGAACGCCCAGCGATATAGGCAATTAAACCTGCTGTTACTCCATAAATTAGTTTGGGATCCATAAACATATTTTCGGGTTCATACGGCAAATACCGTGAGCCTAAAGAAACTGCCACTGCAACCAGTGCTGAAGCAACGATTGCCCGCACTCTTTCAGCTGTTTCGTCAGCTTTAGCAATTAGGTAAATGCAAAGTGCAACAGGCAATATAGCACCGCCGACATTGATAGTAATTTGCATGGGGGAACGCATAATTGGAATGTCAATAAAGCTGCCGACAACAATACCCCCAATAAATAGTAATGCTTGTTTATCAGTCATCCGCATACGATCCAGGATTCGCTGTGCTAATCCAAAGTAAACCAATACACTGACAACTAATAGCAAAATCATACCCAGTGGCATATTAGTCATGTTTTTTCACCTCATAGCCTTGATGTTAACGTATCAAATCTAGTTTGTACTAACTTTGCCGTATTAATACAAAAAGCATGGTCATTTGACCATGCTTTTTGTACGTTTTTTTCGATTGGCGAATGTGGTTGTATCGACACCACGAAGATTGAGCCATTCGCAGCTGAATCCGGTAATTACGATTGGCGTAGAATGCAAGTCTTGCAGCGTGCCAGCACCTACCAAGAGCATGTAGCGTTTAATATCTGTAATAAAATCGTTATACCAGCTGACCGCACCTTCGATTCCCTTTTGCCGCAATATCTTAAGTACAGGTCCGGCAATACCTGCTGCTTTACCGCCGATAGTAAGAGCTTTTACAACATCTATTGGTGTTCGTACGCCCCCTGATACAATAATGTCCATTGGTGAGGCAGTCGAAATTGTTTCTACCGCTGAAATTGCGGTAGGGATACCCCACTCCAGCATATTCTTGTCCAATTCCAACTTACTCCGGGCTGCTTCGATAGCAAGAAAATTTGTGCCTCCTGTACCGCCTACATCTATAGCTTTAATGCCGATATTGCTTAGCGCTTTAGCTTGTTCATGCGCAATGCCGCAGCCGACTTCTTTAACAATTACCGGCACATCAACATGGCTTGCTATCATTTCTATTTGTGCCAAATAGCCGCTAAAATCCCGGTCGCCTTCACTCATAATAATTTCCTGTCCGGCGTTAAGATGAATTTGTATGGCCTGAGCCCCGATCATTTCAACGGCATAGCGGGCAGCATCCAGGGTAGCATGGGCACCAAGATTGGCAAATAGTATACCATTAGGATTTACTTCTCTTACAATCTTATAAGAAGCAGCGACAGCGGGATCTTCGATGGCAGCATATTGAGAACCTACGGCCATAGCCGCTCCCGTGAGGGAGGAAAATTCCGCTAATTCGCGGTTTATCGATGTAACGTCCTCTGCACCGCCGGTTATGGCATTAATAATGATAGGCTGTGTCAGTGGAATACCTGCTACCGCCGTCTCGACATGAATATCAGACCAAGCTAAGTCAGGCAGGCAATTATGGACTAGGTGGAAATCAGTAAATCCGGCAGCCGCCGGGCCATCTTCTAATAACATGGAGTACTTTATGTGTTCAAGTTTGCGTGACTGCCGTAACATGCTTTATCTTAGTCCTCCCGCTTAAACAAATGCCCAAATTTATCGCCCAGCGTAACTCCTGACGAAGCTGAAGGCTGTTTAGATAAATATTCGCTGAATTCAGCTCTTTCTTTGTCTTGTTCGGCTTGGGCAATACTAAGTGCGATTCGTTTATTTTCTTGATCGATACTTAATATTTTGACAGAAACTTGATTACCAATACTTACTACTTCTTCCGGATTGGTTACCCGTTTTTCGGATAACTCCGAGATATGTACTAAGCCCTCAATACCGCCTATTAACTCAATAAAAACACCAAATTTAGCAATTTTTACAACTTTACCGGTCACGATTGATCCGATAGTCAACTTATCAGCGGACGCATACCAAGGGTCGCGCTCAACATCTTTCAAGCTTAATGATAATTTTTTCGCTTCAGGGTCGACCTTAAGTACGATTACCTTGACTTCATCGCCAACATGGACTATTTCATCCGGGGTTTTAACCCGCT
>CAZCEN010000016.1:0-17170 GCA_964497205.1 uncultured Sporomusaceae bacterium | reverse complement strand
GCCACGATAAGTCAGAGATGTGAATAAGTCCGTCTACTCCACCGATATCAACAAATGCTCCAAAGTTGGCTAAACGGCTTACCTTACCATTAATAGTCTGTCCTACAGACAGTTTAGCAAATATTTCTTTTTCTTTAGCTTCTTTTTCAGCGAGCAGAAGTTGCTTGCGGGATAGAACGGCTTTTTGTTTTTCTCTATTAATTTCAATTGGTAATGCTTGAATGGTTTGACCAACAAAAGGAGCTAAATCTTCAACAAAACGCGCATCTGCCTGTGATGCTGGAATAAACCCGCGTATACCAAATACTGCTGCCGCTAGGCCGCCTTTGACCACTTCGGTTATTTTAGCTTCGACTGGTTGTTTGGTGGTGTACGACGTTTCCAGCTTATCCCATGCGGTAATTTTATCGGCTTGTACTTTGGAAAGTTTGACTTGGCCGTCGGTACCTTCCGCCTCTACTACCAAGACGTCAATGATCTGACCTAGGGTTACGGCATCAGCAGCCGCTTGCGGAGTCGGGTACGCAAGCTCAGTTAAGGGAATAACTCCTTCCGCTTTATAACCAATATCGACGAATACTTCATCATGGCGAATACCTACAACAGTACCTTTTATTACACTGCCGGTCTCCAGCTTAACAACATTTCCTAGGCTCATTTCTTCCATTTTACTATATACCTCCTCAATTACCCAATCAGGGGTTGACGCACCGGCTGTAAGTCCGGCGCCCTGTACATTAGAGAACCATTCTGGTCTTAATTCGGCTGCTGATTCTATATGGTAAGTTGTACAGCCAGTATCCTGGCAGACATTTGCTAATCTTGCCGTATTAGCACTATTTCTACCCCCTACTACGATCATGACATTTACTTTTTTTGCTAAATCGATCGCAGCTTGCTGCCTAAGGTCAGTTGCTGTGCAAATAGTGCGTTCAATCTTTAGTTCGCCACATTTTGTTTCTAGAATTTTAACTATAGTAAGGAATTTATCGGCGGCGAATGTAGTTTGTGCTACTACTCCAAGCCGTGGATAATGCGGCAGTGCTTTTGCGTCCTCAATAGTTTCTATTATATGCGCGTTAGAATTGGACCACGCAAATATGCTTTTAACTTCTGGGTGATTCTCTTCACCGATAATAACAACCTGATAGCCAGCCTTGAGCAGGTTATACGCCGCTTGCTGCGCTTTCTTTACGTGTGGACAGGTGGCATCAACCACATCCAAGTTTTTATCTTCAGCCTGTTTATAGACTTCAGGCCCAACGCCATGTGATCTGATTATGACTTTGCCGGCGGAAATGTCTGCGAGTTTTTCAGCTACGTCAATACCTTGTTCCTTTAGGCGGCTTACCATCTGTGGATTATGGATAATCGGCCCTAAAGTATGTACCGGTAATTTTTCGTTTTTAGCGTTTAAGGCAATATCAATGGCCCGGTTTACTCCATAACAAAAACCCCGGTGTTCGGCCAGGTATATTTTCATAAAAGCCTCCTGTTTGGTAGTGTTTGGCATACTCACCTTTTTTATTATAACCCCTTTGTCCTACTGTTTCAAATAAAATGCAAACCAAAACCGCCACTACTCAGACAAAGTCTGCAGTAGTGGCGGTTCATTAGATTGCATTACCTATCAATTATTAGCTTGGAATATTAGGCTTGGTGTCAACCGGGCAAGTGAAAGCGGTGATTTCTGTGTTCATACCGATAGGCTTATCATTCTTTAATAACTTGAGCCACAGTCTAATGGAATCAAGCAAGGTGATAATTACCAGAATGATAAGGACAACACTTACAGTACCATTGGTATTGCCTAAGGTATCACCACGGTTGAAGAACATTTGTACGTTCATTACGCCGGCAGCGATAACTGTTACCGTTAAGAAAGCAAGTGGCGCAAAAGTTATCCAAGCATAGGATTTTTTAGGAGCAATTTTTAGGATAATAGTAGTACCAAGTGCCAAAGCAACTACTGCTAAGAGCTGGTTAGCAACACCAAAGAGCGGCCAAATGGTAGCTACGTCACCGCTATAGAGCAGGTAGCCCCAGCTGAAAGTTACGATAGCGCTAGTAAAGAGAATTCCAGGCCACCAGTTAGTTTGCTTAAGTGGAGAGTACAGGTAAGTACCGATGATGTCTTGGAGGATATAACGAGCTACACGGGTACCGGCATCAATTGTGGTTAGAATGAACATCGCCTCAAACATGATAGCAAATTGATACCAGTAACTCATAAGGTGTTTCATACCGCCAATGGTTGAGAAGATGTGAGCCATACCAACTGCAAGCGATACGGCTCCACCAGGCCGATGAGCTACATCCATCTGTACCAGACGGGATAATTCTTTGATTTCAACTGCAGGAATACCTAATTTAGCGAAAACAGCTGCAGGGCTATTAATTGCAAAATAATCTCCAGGCATGAGTACAACTGCTGAAATAACAGCCATTACGGCAACAAAGCCCTCGGTGAGCATACCGCCATAGGCGATCAGACGTGCTTGAGATTCAAGTTCAATCATCTTAGGTGTAGTACCTGAACTGATAAGGGAGTGGAAACCGGAAATAGCGCCGCAGGCAATAGTAATGAATACATACGGCCACCACGGTCCGGGAATAATTGGTCCGCCACCATCAATAAATCTGGTGGTAAACGGCATATTAACGGTAGGTTGAACAATAAGAATACCCAGTGCCAAAGCTAAGATTGTACCGATTTTCATATAGGAACTTAAATAGTCACGGGGAGCTAACAGTAACCATACCGGAAGAACGGCTGCAAAGAAGCCATAGATTGGTAATGCGAGGGATAATTGCTGTTTGGTAAGGTCAAAAATGCTGGCAATTCCAGCCCAAGGCTGTCCGGGGCTTAACCAATGGCCGGTAAATACGGCGGCTAATACCAAGAGAAAGCCGACAATGGAACCCGAACGAATGGAGCCCGGGCATATTTTGAACATATAAAGACCAACGGCAATTGCAATTGGGATGGTCATGAATAATGTATAAACACCCCAAGGATTTTTAAACAGGGCATTTACAACTACGATAGCCAAACCAGCAAGAGCTACAATAATAATGAAAAGAATTGATAATGAAGTGGTTACACCGGTTAGCGGACTAACTTCACGGCGGGCAATAACTGCCAAGGATTGCCCGTTATGACGTACGGAAGCAAAAAGAATAATGAAATCGTGAACTGCACCGGCAAAAACTGAACCTAAAAGAATCCACATAAAGCCGGGACCCCAGCCGTATTGTGCAGCTAATACTGGACCGACAAGCGGGCCGGCGCCGGCAATTGCAGCAAAGTGATGACCAAATAACACCCATTTGTTAGTTGGTACAAATTCTCTGCCGTCATTGCAGCGATAGGCAGGGGTTATGTTGGCATCATTCAGAGCAAGAACCTTTGCCGAAATGAATGCGGAATAATAGCGATAAGCTAATACATACACGCAAACGGCAACAATTAATAAACTAACTGAATTCATGAATAAGTCCTCCTTTCAAGATTTCATGCAGAAAGTTATCGCATGGTAACAATAAATAAACTGATACTCCCCCCTTTACCAAATTTTAATATTGAGAATGAATTTTCTATATATTTAAATAATACAACATGGTATATTTACCAGGCAACAGCTTTGTGATGAAATGACAAAAAACCAGGGCGAAATACACTGTCGTCCTGGTCAATAGCACAAATAAGTTTACATAGTTACATTACTTTATAAACCAAACATCTTTTTTAATTTTGGGACTTGCTGGCGGCTGACGGGAATTTCTTCTGTGAAACCCTCTAAGATTAGATTATAAGTACCGTTAAACCAGGGTATTATCTCTCTAATCTTTTCAATATTAACAAGGTAGGCACGATGTGTTCGGAAAAACAGACGATCATCCAGGCGGGACTGCAAATCCTGGAGGGGCATGTTTGTATAGTAGCATTTATCCGAAGTACGAATAGATAATTGCCCTTCATTACAGTAGGCAGCAACAATATCTCTTGTATCAATTACCGAAGCTTTACCGTTATTTTCAATAGCCAGCTTTTGGAGGCTATAAGTTGGTATTGAAGTTGATTCTCGTTTATAGTGATTTGTTTTTACAGCTTCTGCTAGCATTGTGCGAACTTTTTCAAGGCACTGCGCTACTCTTTTTAAGGAAAAGGGTTTTAGCAAATAATCTACAGCATTAAGCTCAAATGCTTTTAAGGCGAATTCCTCATGCGCAGTAGCAAAGACAAGTAATGGTACAACACTTAAGACATTTATTTTTTCTGCCGTTTGAATACCATTCAGTCCCGCCATTTCAATATCAATAAAAACTAAATGCGGATTTAGTGACGGTAAGGTTTTGACTGCTGCTTCACCATTTGAAAACTCACCAATAATTTCAACATCTTGGAATTGCTCAAGCAGATATCTTAATTCGCTGCGCGCCGGCTCTTCATCATCGACAATAACTATTCTGATTGTTCGTAATTGGTCAGCCATTAACTACAACCTCCGTGCCAATAGGAATATGAATTATTACTATTGTCCCCTTACCTTCCACGCTATTGATACTAAGTGCATGTTTAGGGCCATAAATAGCTTTAAGGCGTTCATTAACATTGGTTAACCCTACACCGGCTCCTTTACCAAAACCGTATTGCAATATCTGCTGTTGTATATCTAGTGGTATGCCTAGCCCATTGTCTATTATTGAAATTTCGACTTGTTTCTCAATTACTTTTGCGGAGATTTTTATAGTACCCCCGTCTGTTTTAGCTAAGAGACCGTGTTTTACCGCATTTTCTACTAATGGCTGAAGTGTAAAAGTTGGTATTAAGACATCAAGTGCGTCAGGTGCGATTTCTTGTTCAATTGTAAGTCTGTTTCCAAAGCGAGCTTGTTCTAAAGTCAGATAGGAATCGACCTGTTCAAGTTCTTCTTTGAGGGTAACAAAATCACGGGCAGTTTTTAAACTGCGCCGGAAGAAATCACTTAACTCAATTAAGAGACTGCGGGCATTTTCAGGATTAGTACGACAAAAAGATACAATGGTATTAAGTGCATTAAATAAAAAATGGGGATTAATCTGGGCGCGGAGAGCTTTCAACTCTGCTTTTGCCGCTAGTTCAGCCTTGTGCTGCAGAGCAGCCAGTTCAAGTTGTGTACTAAAAACTTGGCCAAGACCTTGTGTAAATTCGATATCGAGCGCGGTCAACGCTTCTTCGTGAGCATAATAAATTTTTAGAGTACCGACAAGCTCATCCCGGCAATACAGCGGTACAACGATGGCTGATTTTAAAGGGCAGTCATGAACATTACACCCAATTTCACTTTGCGTTTGTGCTACTGTTACTTGCCGTTGACTTAAACACGCTTCTGTCAGTTTAGTAAATTTCTGCATGCCTTTAGTATGATGATCGCTACCAAGGCCAACATGGGCTAATACCCTTTCCAGATCGGTAATTCCTACTGCTGCAGCCGAAGTCATATTTAATATATTGGCAGCCACCTTTTCTGCTGATGTTGGGTTAAGTCCTTGTCTAAAATGCGGTAGTGTGACGTTAGCTATCTTAAGAGCTTTATGAGTTTGCAGTGCGGCTATTTTAGTCTGGTGCTCTCTGGCATTATGAATAATAATCATAAAAATAGCAATGCCGATAGCATTCGCCAATGACATGGGTATTGCTACCTGTGAGACAAGCGACCAAGAGGCTTCATAAGGTTTAACAAATAACAATATAAAGGCCATGCTAAGTAAGATAACACCAACTCCGGTAATTACGCCGGTAATCCATTCCGGTGATTTTGGTTTTAACCGCACATGGATATAGCCGGCTAGAATACCACCAATTATGGTCGCAATGCCACATTGAAGTGCTGTAAAACCACCTAAATAAATGCGATGCAAACCACTAATCAGCCCAGTAATAGTTCCTACCAGCGGGCCAGCAAGAAGACCGGCAGCGATACTACCAGTATCCCGAACATTAGCAATTGCCCCCTCAATTGGTATACCAAAATAGGTACCGGCAATTGAAAGTGACGAAAAGATAAATATCAATAATAGCTGTTCGCGAAGAGTTGCATTTTCTTTAAAAATTAAACGGAAGGCTTGTGTATGGGATAATACATAGGCGAAAACCGCAATTATCGAGATACGTTGAACTAAGACTATTGATAAATTTGTGTCCAATACTCCAATTGCATAGGTTTCCATGGTCTAGCCTTGCTTATTTGTGTTTTCTGTTTGTAGTAGACGGCCAATTTCGATCATGACTTTGTTACTCATGGCTTCCATACTCTCTTTCGCATCATTTTCTCTCTTAAGTATAATTGGCTTACCAAAACGTACTTCGAATTGAGGGAGTATATGCCCATCGCGGAAAACTTTATTGGTTCCGATAACCGCAGTAGGTATAATGGGAACCCCTGCTTTAATTGCTATCAACGCCAAGCCCGGTTCTGGCGCACCTAAAATTCCATTTTTACTCCGGGTGCCCTCCGGAAAAATTCCGAGAATAGAACCTGCTTGAAGAAGCGTTATCGCAGTCCGGATTGCTGTTCGGTCAGGAGAACCACGCTTTACAGGAAAAGCACCTAATTTTCGGATCAGCCAGTTTAATGCCGGATTAATGAATAATTCTTCTTTGGCCATAAAATGAAGCTGCCGGGGCAATGCACAACCAATGACAGGCGGGTCCCAGAGACTTATATGATTTGCCGCAACAATTGCACCGCCAGCGGGAATATTATTGGCCCCTGATACTTTGAAACGAAAAAAAACTGAGAAAAAAATAGTTAGTATAACATGAACCAAACCATACACGGTCTATTTCTCCTCGCATAATTCTAATATTTTTTCTACAGTAGCTTCAATCGATAAGGAAGTAGTGTCAACTGTTACTGCATCAGCGGCTGCAATCAACGGGGCAATTTCGCGTTCACAGTCTTCTCTATCACGGCAAGCAATTTCTGCTTCGAGTTCTGTTAAGTCTATACTATATCCTTTAGCTGTTAGCTCCTGCCACCGACGTTTGGCTCTTTCACTAATGGAAGCTGTTAAAAAGATTTTTATTTCGGCGTTAGGCAGAACGTGAGTTCCGATATCCCGGCCGTCCATGACAACACCGCCCTGTTTGGCCATATCCTGCTGAAGCTTCAACATGATCTCCCGCAGTTCAGGAACCTGGGACACTTTTGCTACCACTCTGCTAACTTCCGGGGTACGGATAGCTTCTGTAATGTCTTGGCCATTAACTGCTACTTCGGTTTTTCCATTTATATATGCAAGTTTTAGCTCGAGTTGGCGAGCAAGGTTAGCAATAGCTGTGCTGTCTAATTCTATCTTGTTATTGATGGCCTGCCAAGCAACTGCCCGGTACATAGCACCTGTATCGATATAGATATATCCTAGTCTTTGTGCTACAAGTTTAGCTACAGTACTTTTTCCTGCACCAGCCGGTCCATCAATTGCAATATTCAAATGTTTCATAATAACCTCCTGCTAATCCTGCTTTAGTTTTTCGAGAATAGTAAAAAAGTCAGGATAAGAAATTTTAACACAATCCGATTCCTGGAGTTCAACACCTTGAGCTGCGATTCCTGCAATGGCCAGAGACATCGCCATACGATGATCGTGATGGGAGATGCATTTAGCAAAGCTTAATTTTTGGGGGCCGTTTATAATAAGACCATCTGTTGTTTCAACAAGGTGAGCTCCCATTTTATTGAGTTCAAGGGTTATGGCTTTCAGCCGGTCAGTTTCTTTTACACGAAGCTCTTCTGCGCCTTTGATAACGGTTTGTCCTTCAGCAAACAGAGCCGCTACAGCCAATATTGGTATTTCGTCAACAAGACGGGGAATTATTTCCGGTTCAATTGTTATACCTGTCAGGTTTGCAGAACGAACTATAATATCAGCTACCGGTTCACGGCCGCTCCAACGTTCATTGGTAATAGTTATATCTGCACCCATTAGCTTAAGAATGTCGATAATACCTGTGCGAGTAGGGTTAATACCTACGTTAACCAATAGCAACTGACTATTAGGAATAATCGTGGCAGCAACCAACCAAAAAGCAGCTGAACTGATATCACCAGGTACGTTGATACGCTCGGGGGCACAAACCTGCCCTACAGGATCGATTATGATGGATTTGCCCGATCGTTTAATCGGTATACCAAACGTTTCGAACATCCGTTCAGTATGGTCACGTGATGGTATAGGTTCAGTAATAACGGTTGGGCTGTTTGCGTATAGCGCGGCCAGTAAAATTGCAGATTTCACTTGGGCACTGGCTACAGGCATATCATATTCTATACCTGTAACTTGTTCTGCTTCTGTGAGTGCCAGCGGAGCATAACGGGATTGTTCGCGTCCGATAATATTTAACCCCATTTTTGTTAAGGGTGCTATAACTCGTCCCATTGGACGCCTTCTCAATGAAGCATCACCAGTCATAATGCAAAAAAACGATTGTGCGCCGAGTAGGCCTGTTAGTAGCCTCATAGTGGTTCCAGAGTTGCCGGCATCAAGCACATCAGAGGGCTCATTAAGTCCGTAAAAGCCATTACCGGTAACAATTAGAGCCCCTCCCTTATTCTGGTCGATCGTTACTCCTAGTGCTCGCATACAATTGACGGTTGACCAACAATCGGCAGCGTGCAAAAAGTTGGTAACAGTTACGGGAATATCTGCAAGACTGGCCAGCATGATGCTGCGGTGTGATATCGATTTGTCTCCAGGAATGTTGACTATTCCTGATAATCTGGTAGCCGGTTTGAGACTAATAGAGTTTCCCATGTTATCCCTCGTACTACTTCTTATTATTTTTGTGTAAAGACCGACCAAGCACAGTAGATAATTTCTCTAATTCTTCCATGAGCTGGGCAAAGTTGCTGGGCGTTAGTGATTGTGGGCCATCCGACAGGGCTTCTTCCGGGCAAGGATGCATTTCAATTAGTAGACCGTCCGCACCTGCTGCTACCGCAGCTCTAGCCATTGGAGTGACCCAGCGCCAACTGCCGGTGCCATGACTAGGATCAACGATAACAGGGAGATGGCTTAAATGTTTTATTACAGGTACAGCATTTAAATCTAACGTATTACGTGTATAGGTTTCATAAGTACGAATACCCCGTTCACAAAGAACTACTTGAGTATTGCCACCTGACATAATATATTCGGCAGCCATTAACCACTCTTCAATAGTAGCTGAAAGCCCTCGTTTGAGAAGGACAGGTTTTTTTGTTACAGCGACTTCTTTTAGTAATACAAAGTTTTGCATGTTGCGTGTGCCAATCTGTAACATATCAACATAATCCGCAATAAGGTCGACTTTACGC
This sequence comes from uncultured Sporomusaceae bacterium, assembly GCA_964497205.1. Lineage (GTDB taxonomy): Bacteria > Bacillota > Negativicutes > Sporomusales > Sporomusaceae > Sporomusa. The sequence goes on along the minus strand of CAZCEN010000016.1, from coordinate 7,829 downwards.
GGATCGGTAACTTCTGAGACTACAGGAAGTCCTAATTCGCGCCCGACAGTCTTAATTATTTCAAGTCCATCTTTTTCAAGTCCTTGAAAACTATAAGGTGACGTGCGTGGTTTATAAGCGCCGCCGCGAAGCATGGCTGCTCCAGCCGCTTTGGCGTCGACACCTGCTTGATAAAGCTGATCGTAGCTTTCGATGGCACAGGGACCGGCAATGACAGGGATGCTGTCACTGCCAAAACGGGCATCTCCGACAGTCACTACCGTATTATTTTGCTGAAACTCACGACTTACCAATTTATAAGGTGTTTCAACGATAACGACCTTATCAACACCCGGCATTCTTTCATATAATTCGGGATTACATGCGGACAGATTTCCACTCGCAGTGATAATAGTTTTATCCGAACTGGTTATCGAGTGACCGTCTAAACCCAGCTGATAAAGCTTGTCCATTACCCGGCTAACTTGATCTGCAGTGGGTGCGTTCATCATTATAATCATTGCAGGCCTCCACAAATATCCAAAAATGTATTATTTATAATTCCCTATCTAATAGAAATTTCCTCCAATCTTTGCAATTAGTTGAGAGGTTTATATAACTATTTCATCTTGCTCCGGAATTAATTATTTTTTTAAAATAACCTTACCTACGACTAAAATATTTTTTTGGCTTTCCAACAGGATACCGTCGGCAGGGAAAACTAGATCGTGTTTATGAGTATCAATAACAAATTGAGCCGGAGTTTGCATTTGTGAAGCATCAATTTCAATATAATCACCATCAAATATAGTAATATCAACTTTTCCTTTGCCGAAGTTTCCAACTATCTCACCATTTACTGTAACAAGTGCATCAACATGTGACGGAGGGTTAATCATCCGGATTGTGATATTCTTGTTTGGTCGTAATGACCGTATAGATTTGGCAACAACTTTATTTACTGGATTCGTAGCTTTATCAGGGTTAGGCCAGGGTATATCAGCAGCATACATGGTAGCGGGTGAAGTAATCTGCTCTCCCTCTAATTTATCTGCTAAGGAAAGGTATTTCCGCGTTTCTCCGTTTAAGAGGAGTATTTGAACTACTAGCACAAGAACAACGGCAATCGTTGCTAGTTTTATAAGCAGCCGGTCTATAGTGGAAAATTGTGCGCGGCGAAATTTATCATTCCTGTTTTCCATACCAATCCCCCTGTCTTAAAACTATATATTGTGTGCGGTAACTGAATGTTTTCCGGCAACGTAACCTGTAGAAAAAGCAGCTTGGAGATTAAAGCCGCCAGTGTAGCCATCAATATCAATAACTTCTCCGGCAAAAAATAACCCGGATATTAATTTTGACTCCATTGTTTTGGCATTAATTTCTTTGGTACCAACTCCGCCTGCTGTTACTATGGCTTCGGCTACGGGTCTGGTTCGCGAGATTTTAAAGGTTAAATGCCGCAAGACATTGAGGAGTCGTAACCGTTCTTCTTTGGTGATTTGATGGACGAATTTATCCGGGTCAAGGAAAGCTAGATCAATAACAACAGGTATTAATTTGGCTGGAAGTAATTCGTGCAATGCATTTTTTATCTGTTTTCGGGCGAATTTAGCAAAATCCCGTTGGAGTCGCTTGTCCAATGTATCTTCATTAAGCGCCGGCTTAAGGTTGATTTCCATCATTACTTCGTGACGAGGTGTTGCCATGAATAATTCGGAAACTTTCTTGCTTAAGGATAAGATTATAGGGCCTGACAAGCCGTAATGGGTAAACAACATTTCACCAAATTCTTCAACAGCCTTTTTCCCATCGCTAACTACGGTTGCTGTCACATTCTTTAAGGATAACCCCTGGAGTTCGGTAATCCACTCTTCTTCAACTTCGAGCGGCACTAAGGAAGGTTTAAGTGGCACAATGGTATGGCCTGCTGATTGAGCCAACCGGTAACCATCGCCGGACGAACCTGTACCAGGATAGGAAGCACCACCTGTTGCGATAATCACAGCATCTGCTTTGTATTCAGCATCTGCGGTGGCTGCGCCGATTATTCGATTATTTTCTATTATTAATTTTTTTACCGTATGATCTGTTTTCACAGTTACTTTTAATTTTGATAACTCTTGGGCAAAGGTTTTAATGACATCTTTGGCCTGGTCGCTCACCGGAAAAACACGTCCACCACGTTCAACTTTGGTGGGTAACCCGGCTTGGTTTAAGAAATCAATGATGTCATGATTGCTAAATGCATGAAATGAACTATATAAGAAGGCTCCATTTCCCGGCATATTTTTGACTAAATCCGAGATTTCGCAGCTGTTAGTAATATTACATCGGCCTTTGCCGGTAATAAGAATTTTTCGGCCAATGCTTTTCATTTTTTCTAATATTGTTACATGGGCTCCATGCTGTGCGGCACTAACTGCGGCCATAAGGCCGGCGGCTCCACCGCCGATAATAAGAACGTGCATGTTTCACACTCTCTTTTCCATAATTTTTTTAACTAGCAAAAAACCCTTATTTACCTCCGAAATAAGGGTGGGGAGATTTAGCTGTTTTTTTTCTTTGCTAATCGCTTTAAATCTTCGATTTCACCGGCAAGCAGCTGGCGGTACTGCCCCCGGCGAAGGCCTTCTAGCGTTAGAAAGGCAAATTTTACGCGCTTCAGATTTTTTACTGGATAACCAATAGCCTCACACATGCGGCGAATTTGTCTGTTTTTTCCTTCATAGATGACAATTTCCAATGTGGTTAGCTCTTTTTCCTGGTCGATAGCTACAATGTTGATTTTCGCTGGAGCGGTTACACCATCTTCTAATTTTATTCCCGCTCTTAGTTTATCAAGCTTTTCTTCAGGTGGAAAACCTTGGACTTTAGCTAAGTATGTTTTGGCAATTTCGTGACTAGGATGGGTTAAGGCATGGGTCAAATCGCCATCATTAGTCATAATAAGCAGACCTTCAGTATTATAATCCAGCCTTCCAACCGGGTAGATTCTTTCCGGAATAGCGGCAACAAGCTCAGCTACCGTTTTTCGTCCCCGGGGATCTTCTAATGTTGTTACAACCCCTTTGGGTTTATAAAGTAAGATATAAACATTCTTTTCGGCTTTAAGTAGTTTACCATCTACGGTGACCCGATCCCGTTTAGGCTCAATTTTACTGCCAAGTTCGGTAACAATTTTTCCATTAACAGTTACTTTGCCTGCTTTAATGAGTTCTTCAGCATCTCGCCGGGAAGCAACACCAGCTTGTGCAATAACTTTCTGCAAACGTTCCAACATAGAAATTCTACGCCTACTTTCAAACTTATTATTCGTGGTTGAATTGACTAAAATCAGTCTGGACTTTACAAGTTCGTACTCGCTTATTATCTTTGGTTTTGCGTTCACAACTACCACAGATTCCTTCACCGCAGCACATAGTAGTATTGTTGGTAGCAGCCATTGGCAGATTAACTGCGGCTGTCTGCATGGCGGCAATAATCCCATAATGCTGATCATCAGGTCCGGCGCTGACGATGAGTTCGGGGCATTCTTGGTTGTCAGTGAGAATTTCGGAGAGAATATGCATACCAAAGTGACGCATAGAGGTTACTTCTTGGACCTTGATACCAAGGCTGGCAAGTTCGTCGGCAATGAATACTTTGCCGATTTTACCCGGAGCAATTATCGCTTTGACCTTATTGTTTTTTTGGGTAAGCCGGTAAGCTATTGATACAGCAGGTGGCTGTCCCATACCCCCAGTTATTAATAATATTTTACCATTATCTATATTGTCAATCCAGGGTTGACCAAAAATACCATTATAATACGGTCCTCGCACTAGTACTTGGCGATTGTCATTTGCTAACAAACGCGCAGACTTGGGTCCGATGGTTTCAACAACTACTTGGATAGTGTTACCGCTTACTTTCATAATGCCCACGGGAAAATGGTAGAAATGTTGATCAGATGGTCTTCTTAAGAATACAAACGAACCGCATCTTTCAACTGCTTGAGCTAGTTCTGAGGATACTTCTATTTCTAATAGATATGCATGTTCAGAAATTTTTTCTTTAATAACAAATTCGGTATCAGATTCCAACCGCATAGGCGCATCGGCATCAACAAGACGGTTTTGTTTTTTTGCCTGCCACTGTTTTTCATATAGTATGCACATTCCGCTCCAGTTACAGTCACACACAGGTTCACCTTTTAAATGACTGCAAAAGGTGCAATGATTTGTTTCCGAAAGCAAACAGGGACAATAGGGTGAGTTGATATCAATACACTTCATTGTTAATTTATTAAGCATTTTCACCCCTCCTGTTATACCAAACATGTATTATAAATATCATTCAGTCCGGTTTTAACGACCCGATCATTAATTTCACTGCGTTGTGCGGAATAAAGGCCTAATTTTTTCATGCGTTCAAAATATATTGATCCAGAGAATGTGTATCTTAATTTAATCCCCTCTTCTGTTTTCATTTGTTCGTGGATATAGTGGATAAAATCGCCGGAAGTTAGTTCTGGTGGCAGTTCGAGATATTGCATATCAAGGCAACAGCGAACCGCATTGTGTCCGCTCAAAAGTCCTGTTACAACTGCCTCAGTATGACCCACCAGTATCCCGGATTTCTCACCTGCACAGAATAAATTGTCTATTCCATCAACCTTGAGTGAGTTGCTGCAGGGAGCGATGCCTAAATAGCGCATAGAATTGCCTACTCCTCCGGAATAGGGGTCTTCGTACCGTGCGCGTTCCAGCCCGGGGATTGTTCTTAACATATCCAAGGGGAAAAATGGTGTCATAAGCTTGGCATGGCCTGTATCAATCAAAACAATATTTTCAGCATAATCTGCAATGGCATATTGGGAGCATGCTTTTTTGCCAAGCATACCTGACTTTTTGAGATTTTCTGGCAGAGGTATAACTACCATGCCTTCTTTTTCTAATCGATCTTTTAGTTCCGGACTTAGAGAGTCTTTATTTAATTTACAGGAGCCGCTCATTGCTCCAAAGGTTCCATCGGCCTTTTTCCCCATTACTTCTTTCACTTCAGCTTTGGCGGAGATACTTACTCTTGGACCAAAGGTCGGACAACGAAGAATACACATTGCACAACCATGGCCATATTTTAAGCAATTTCCCATGGGGCCAGATGTTCCGCTAGTGTCAATGAATGCATCACCAGTGATTACCTCATCATTATCGTCGGCGAGGGATTGAATTTTTTTACCGTATTTTACCACGCTGGAAACCCTTGTTCTGGTTTTTATTTCAATACCATAGTTTTGTAAGATTTTTTTGACTAGCGGTTCCATGGTAGTTACATCATAGAACGAAGCGTGGCTATGCCCAGGAAAGTTAATTCCCCGATGCCTGGAATTAGCATCCATAGCAACAAATAGATCCCCACCGCCCATCGCAATGGCTTCTTCTGCTGCTGTAAATCTGCCGTTGTTGCGGAAAATACCGCCAACCAGGCCGGTTCCTAATAACAAATCGGTGCGTTCAAGCAAAACTACCTGTGCCCCGGCTTTAGCGGCTGATAGCGCTGCGGCACAGCCAGCCCAGCCACCCCCAACTACCACGACTTTTATCATGGACTCCCCTCCCATTTCCTGCGTTAAAATCACATTACAGTGTATTCGCCTATAGGGGAAGTGCCACTATTGATGGTATAGAAAAAACTGGTAACTTTAGGTTACCAGCTAGGTAAATAAATATTGACATATATAAACTGAAACCAAAAAACTTGCTATGTCGCCAGATAGTCCTACAATAATGGCATAACGGGGATTACTGACGGAAACTGCACCAAAATATACGGTAAGTACGTAGAAAGTTGTATCTGTGCTTGCTAAGACGGTAGAGGCAATTTTCCCAACAAGTGAGTCAGGACCATAAGTATTCAAAAGTTCTGTCGCTAGACCAAGCGAGCCAGTACCTGATAATGGCCGCATAATTGCGAGTGGTATTAAATCAGACGGAACTCCCAATACCCTAAGTACCGGCTCCATAAATGACACACAAGCATCCATTGCACCAGACGCTCGAAAAATACTTATAGCTACCAGCATTGCCACCAGGGATGGCATAATACGGATGGCTGTATGGAAGCCTTCTCCTGCACCTTCAACAAAAGCTTCGTATACTTTAACTTTTCGTAGATAGCCAATTACTGGGATAATTAACAACACAGCAGGAATTGCCCAGACGGATAATTGTTCGCACAATTCCACCAACATTGATGTGTAACCTCCCTGACTACCGATTAAACAAGGATCGGCACAGTCTGTCAACCATGAGAACCAATATGGTAGCAAACAAACTAACAAATAATGTCGGCCCTACGATTTCAGTAGGATTAACCGAACCGGCAGCTGACCGTAAAGCGATTATTGTAGCAGGCACTAGGGTAAATCCGGTAGTACATAAAGCCAGCAAGGTACACATGGCCGGGGTTGCTGTATCTTTTTTGGGGTTAAGGGTTTGTAAGTGCTGCATGGCTTTGATGCCAAGAGGGGTAACGGCGTTGCCAAGTCCAAGCATATTGGCACTGATTGTCATAATAATTGCACCCATAGCCGGATGATTTTTAGGTACGCTGGGAAATAGTAAACCGATAATAGGATTTAAAATATAGGAAATAGCTTTAATTAAACCGGATAATTCAGCAATTTTCATAATACCGAGCCATAAACACATCACACCAATCAAGTTAATTGACAGTTCCACAGCACTCTTAGCAGCGCTAATAGCGCTGGTTGTGACAACTTCAATCCGCCCGTTGATACCGGCATATATAATGCCGCAGGCCATTAGGACTAGCCAAATTACGTTAATCATAAGCATCACCCATTATGATGTTATGACCATGGGTTTCATACTAGAACGTAAAAAGGACGCAATAAGCGTCCTTAGGCAAAACGAGCAATTACAAAATTGACAAAGCCCCGTACTGATCCCAAAAGTAACCCGAAAAATGATTTTCTTTCCACTGATTTATCAGCGACTAAGTCAGCTCTGGCTACTTCTACATTATTGTACATAATCTTAACGATGCCAAGCTTTTGTCCTTCTGAAACAGGGGCATCAATTTTATTCGGTGCACAAATAACGGTAGTAAACTTACTATGGTCATTTTCAGTCATAGCTACAGCAATATCATTCGCTGCCAGTAATTTTACGTCATCTGTTTTTCCTTCGTTTATTTTAACTGTTTTTAAAATGTCGTTCTTATTAATAAGAGGTACTTGGTTAAGCTGGGAAAAAGCATAATCTAATAGGTTTATCGAGTCATTCCACATGCGTTCGCTATCTAATACTACGGCAATAAGCTGAATACCGTTTCTCTTTGCTCCCGAAATCAGACAACGGCCTGCCGCGTCGGTATATCCTGTTTTTACACCATTTGCCCCATCATATAACCATAGCATTTTATTTTCGTTATATAAATCCCGATCATGATCTTTGCCTGGCCAAGGAATAACTTTATGCTGGGTAGAAACAATTTGCGAAAAAATTGGGTTTTTATAGCCATATGCTGTAATTTTGGCTAAGTCATGAGCTGTGGAGTAGTGATTCTCGTTAGGAAGACCACTGGTATTGGTAAAATTACTGTTTACTGCTCCGATAGAGTGAGCCTTCTCGGTCATAAGCTTTGCGAAGTTCTCCACAGATCCCGAGATATGTTCGGCAACAGCCACTGTAGCGTCATTGCCGGAGATAAGCATAATTCCATACAACATATCTAACAGCTTTAGCTGCTCTCCTTGTGAAAGCCACAGGGAGGAACCTTCTGTGCTGGCAGAATTGGCACTGGCAGTAACGATATCATCGAGTTTACCGTACTCTAATGCG
>CAZCEN010000015.1:22061-26225 GCA_964497205.1 uncultured Sporomusaceae bacterium | reverse complement strand
TTAGCACTTTTGGTAGGCTGGTATATTGACAAAGCCTGGTCTGAGAATGCCTTCAGTATTTTAAAGTGGGCTGCTGCTGTATTCACCGTTGTAGCCTGTATACTCGAAGCCGGTTTGATTTATGCAGGAAAGACGATGACGCCTAAATTATATTTTCCAGGAATAATCACGGCGGTTGCGTTTGCAGTAGCAAATATTTTGCTATGGTGGCTAAGCTATAAACGAAATTTTCGTTTGATGGTTACTGTCAATATTATCGTAATGTTATTTTTTTCAACGTACTTGGTTACTAATTTACTTCCTACAATAACACCTGCATTTTCCATGAAAGTACTTGTTGAGGATTTCAACCAGTACTATGACGGAAAAAGTCAAGTATATGTAACGAAATCTTACCGGCCAGGGTTTATGTTTTATAGCGGAATACCGGGCAAAGAAAAATCAGATGCGCTACGTACTAAACTTTTGGGCGTAAAAGAAGATGCTTTTTTCATTGTTCCAATTAAAGAATATAATGAACTGCCTGTCGATCTACAAGGTAAAGTTATAGTCCTGGCTACTCATGAAGACAAAGTTTTATTAGTTCATAAAAGAAGCAGCTAATTATTCAGGGGGGGAATCTAATGGCCACTTCAATATCTATCTCGGCCGTTCGGTCTAAGCATATTTGCTTAGGTTTGTTTTTAGTCTCCTTTGTTTCCTACCTGTTGTTTAGTCACCTTGTGCCAATTACAGATCCTGTAGAATCAAATTATGCTCTTACCGCAAAAGAAATGGTAAAAAGCGGTGATTGGCTTTCACCCCGAATTTATGGACAGGTATGGTATGATAAACCGATATTTTTTTATTGGCTTACTGCGCTAGCTTATAGATATTTTGGTTTTTCTGATCTGGCGGCACGCCTAACTCCGGCTTTGTTTGCCGGACTGGGTGTTGTTTTACTATACTGGTTTTTGAATAAGACTATTAATCAGTCGGTAGCGCTACTATCAACCATTGTTATGGGAACATCTTTAGAATATGTGCTTCTAGCGAAGTTCGTAATTACCGACATGGTATTGTTTGTTTTTAATAGTGCTGCGCTCGTGTTCTTTTTTCTTGGATACACCCAGGAAGGTGGGATAAAACGTTGGTATTGGGCCATGTACGCAAGCATGGCTTTAGCCGTTTTAACTAAGGGACCGGTTGGCCTCCTTTTGCCTGGGCTTGTAATGTTTGTCTTTATTGCAGTGCAACGCAATTGGTCAGAACTTAGAAATATGTTGATTCCAACAGGCTTAATGCTTTTTTTCATGATTGCTTTGCCCTGGTATGCTGCCATGTATTATGTTCATGGATTCGATTTTATTGATACCTTTTTTGGAGTGCATAATTATTTGCGGGCTACTGTTTCGGAGCATCCCAAAGATAATGTAATCTATTACTACCTGGTGGTGTTTTTTCTTAGTATGCTGCCTTGGGCTCCGCTAGCATTAAAGGCTATGGTTATGACTTGGAAAGACCAAAATTTGCGAAAATCACCGCTGTGGTTATTTAGTTTCATATGGTTCGGAGTTTATTTTATTTTTTACTCACTTATGGCTACGAAATACTTAACTTATACTTTTCCTACGCTTTTTCCACTAGCAATGTTAACAGGTAATTACCTGGAGCAGTTGTTAACTCACAATAAAAAAACTACAATTCTTTATTGGATAGGAATGCCTATATTTTTTTCGACCGTTGGCTATATTGCTGCGGCTTATAGATATCAAGAAAATCTGTGGCTTATTGCGGGTAGTCTAACTTTACTGTTTGTAACGGTATTTGTTTGGACGAAAATAAAAAAACAATCTTCGCGATTGGTTTTGGGGTTACTTTGTGTATACCAAATAGCCATTTATATGATATTGTCAGTATTTATCTACCCAGCTATTGCCGAAACTAGATCTGAAAAAGAACTTGCGCAAAATTTGCTAGAGTATAATGACCAACGAATTGGATTTTATGAGTTTTATAGTACATCTGCTGTTTATTACAGTGGCAAAACGGCAGTAAAACTTACCTCAGAGGCAATAAATGAATCACCAGAGACTAAATTGAGTTGGGCAAGCAAATATACAATGCCTACGGAATCACTAGCAAGTTTCGTGACGGATTCTAAAAAAGGTAGTATAGTTATTGTAGTACCTGATACTGATAGGAAACAGTTTTTGGAAAAGGTGAAAAATGGCAATCTGCAGCTAGTGAAGACTACTGACAGATTTAGCTATTACTATATTGGAGATTGATTATTGCTTTGGGTTTGGGGGGATAGAGATGCGTATATTATTGGCTGAAGATGATAGTAGGCTTGGTAAATTAATAAAACGGATGTTAGAAAAGGTTGAAGTGGCTGTTGATTGGGTAACACGGGGGGACGAAGCGCTGGAGTATGCAAAATACTCACAGTATGATGTAATTGTTTTGGATTGGATGATGCCGGGCGAGACAGGTATCGATGTATGCGATCATTTGCGCAAAAGTGGTTATCAAGGCGCCATTTTAATGCTTACGGCTAAAGATGATATTAATGACCGGGTGTTAGGGCTGGATACAGGAGCCGATGACTATCTTGTAAAGCCGTTTGAGTTTGAAGAACTGCGTGCTCGGCTCCGTGCCTTAGCACGGCGTAGTAATGCTAAACTTAAAGAGGATATCGTGCAATTAGGTGATTTTGTCTTAAATCGCTCGACTCGCAGTGTTTGCTTTGCGCAAACCGAGGTGCAGCTTTCTAGTCGTGAGTTTCAATTGTTAGATTTACTTGTACAAAATAGAGGGCGGGTTGTACCAAGAGAAGTTATACTGGACCGGGTGTGGGGGCTGGAAGCCGAAGTATCACAGAATAATCTTGACGCATATGTACGGTTGCTTCGAAAAAAAATCAACCTGCCTGAGGGCGACGTGGTGATTCAAAATGTAAGAGGTGTGGGTTTTAAGTTGGAGGCTCATCATGTTTGCTAAAATTCGCAACCATTTGACCATAGTTTATTCTACTGTTATGGTATGCTTTCTCATATCATTTGTTGTGTTAAGTTATACAGGGTTAGTTTGGGTACTGTACCATCAAGAACAACAAGAGATGGAAGCGTACGCTAAAGAAGAGGCCCACGAACATAGTAATTTACTTCGGCAAAGACAGTTTTCAGCAATTTCACCATCAGAAGAAGATGAAGACAACGATGGAGATCTATTCCATTATGCATTTGATCTAAATGGCCGACAGGTTTCTTCTAGTGAACCAGCTCATGAAGTGCGTGACGCTATACGCGAAAAAATTCTCACTTGGCAGGAGGATGACGGGGAAGCGGTCTTAACAAAAATATATCTGCCTGGTGACAAGAAAAATTACTTTATGTTATGCAGTATAAAAGTTTATGATGGAGAGTATTTGCTGGGTACAGTCTTCGTGGGCAAGGATATTACGTCGTACTACATTATGTTGAAAAGGTTATTATTAGTGCTTAGTATGGTATGCTTATTATTTCTTATTATTGCAACTTTTACTGGGCATTTATTGGCAGGACGGGCAATGATCCCAATTAAGAATTCTTTTACGCGACAACGTGAGTTTGTTGCGGACGCATCTCATGAGCTTCGTACTCCTCTTAGCGTTATGCTAACTTCCGTCGAGGCAATTCGAACAGACGATGAAAATACGCTCTCTTCATTTTCTGAGCAGGTTCTCGAGGATATGAGAAGTGAAATCAAAAGAATGACTAAAATTGTTTCTGATTTATTAACTCTAGCTAGGGCTGATGCCGGAGCAGAAAATTTAATTAAAGAAAAATTTGATATAAGCGATATTGCAGAGAAGGTAATCCGTTCATTTCAGCCAGTAGCAGTCGAAAAAGGAGTTAAACTTAATTTTGTCGGTACAAACGATCTTTTTATTCATGCAGATAAGGAGAAAATTACCCAGCTATTGTTGATTCTTATTGATAATGCTTTAAAGTATGTGAAGCAAGATGGCAAGGTAATGCTTTTTATCAAGCAATCATCCGGTTCAAAGGGGACAGTCAGTATCATCGTACAAGATAACGGAGTAGGCATTCCCAAAGAACAACAACAATTTATTTTTGAACGTTTTTACAGAATAGATAAAGCTCGATCGAGGGTAGCAGGTGGTACAGGTCTGGGCTTATC
>CAZCEN010000015.1:20078-21961 GCA_964497205.1 uncultured Sporomusaceae bacterium | reverse complement strand
CATTCCAACATGGTAAACTAAATGCAAAGGTTATGGAAAATAGAACTTGGAGTGGATATAATGCTTATCCTAAGTACAATTAATAAATTTTCTCAAGTAATTAACAATTTTAGAGTATTGTGCAGGCTAAGCGTACTTTGCTTTTGTGCAGTGATAACTGTATTTATATTATTTGATGTGAATTTATGTAGTGCGGAGAGGAGCAAGGTATATGTAATCGGCGGAGACGATAATTTTCCGCCGTATGAATATGTATCGGCAAAAGAGGGAATGCAATCCTACCGCGGATTCAATGTGGATATTATGAGAGCCATCGCTTTGCAGACCGGTATTGAAATTGAGTTTAGACCTATGACTTGGGCTGATGCTCTACAGGCCTTAGATAGCGGAGAAATAGACGCAATTCAGGGTATGAAATATGACAGTGAACGTCTCAGTAAGTATGACTTTTCCGATGAGTATATTACAAGCTCTCAGGTGGTTTTCGTTCTCAGTGATATGTATATATCAGAATTGGATGAACTACGAGGCCATAAAGTAGCTGTCCAAAAAGGTGATATTGCCTACCAAAATCTTAAAAGCCACTCGTCATTTACCGTTGTAGCTGTGCCAAACCAAGAAGAAGCTTTTAAATTGCTGCTTGCTGGTGAAGTAACGGCAGTCATTGGTAATAAACTGGCCGGGCAGTATATTTTGCAGCGGAATAATCAAGTTGATAATGTGAAAATGATTGGGCCGGATATTGATCCGCACAATTACGGAGTTGCCGTCAAAAAAGGAAATACCGAATTAATTCAAATTATTAATACAGGACTGCGTGAGATAAAGAAAAATGGAACGTATGATAAAATTAGTAAAAAATGGTTTGGTGAGCTAATTGATCACCCGTCTTCTTATTATAAAGATCGACTTATTTTGGTTATAACATTGGCAGTTGTGTTGTTTCTAGGATTAATTGCGGCAGGTCATATTAGCTTTATGCTAAGAAATGAAGTCGCGAAACGGACGCGGGAAATTGCGGGTATCAATAAAGCTTTAATGGAGAAGAATGAATATATTAAGCGTGAAAACCTGCATAAGGAGAAAATTCTAAACAGTGGTTATAGTGGCATAATAACGCTAAACCAAGATGGTATTATTCAATTTATTAATGATTATGCGGTCCAATATATAGGAATAAGTAATGCGATAGGACTGCATTACTCAAGTACTCCGGTAGTCGAACACTTTCCGCAAGAGGACCTAAAATCGATCTTTAAAGAAACAGAGCCTATTGTTAGAGGCGAAAAAAATATAAGAGGTTATAGTGTAGAGTATACCATCTGCTTATTATCTCAGGGAGAAACAATGGAAGGTGTTGTCATCTGTTTCCGTGACATTACACTTGAAAAGAGAATGCATGAACAACTAATACGCAAGGATAAAATGGAAGCATTAGGAAGTTTGGTGGCGGGTATCGCCCATGAGATAAGGACTCCGCTCACCTCGATAAAAATGTTTACTGAATTATTACCTGTCAAATACGAAAATGTTTCTTTTAGACAGCAGATTAGCCGTTTTGTTCCCCAGGAAGTAGAGAGAATCAATGGTATGGTTAATAGTTTATTAGAGTACGCCAGGCCACGCAAACCGAGTCCGGAATCGTTCGGCTTAAACCAACTTGTAGAAAATGTATTGATCCTATTTACCGGACATATTGAAAAACATTGTATTTCGATTACACATCAAATCGATGGCAAAATAACTGTGTTTGCAGATAAACAGCAAATTCAGCAGGTACTGATAAATATTTTGTTAAATGCTATTGAAGCAATGGAAGAGCAGGAAAAAAAGGAGATTGCTATTACTTGCAGTTTGAATGATGATTCCGCCATTATGTTAAT
>CAZCEN010000015.1:7134-19978 GCA_964497205.1 uncultured Sporomusaceae bacterium | reverse complement strand
AGTATTGCCTCCAACATTGGTGGTACAGCTTTTGGTCAAACAGGAGGGAAACTAATGTTTAAACACGGAAATAATTCAATTCGTAAATTATTAACACTCAAAAATAAGTTATTGTTATCGTTACTTGCCGTTTCGATAATACCGTTAATCGCTGTTGGTTTTTATATTAATATGTACATACAGAAACAGAACTTTAATTCAGTTTATAATACTAATGTAGCGCAACTGAACCAAATTGATTTACAAGCAACAGCCTTTTTTACTGATATTGAATATAATGTTCAAATGTTGGCTAACACTGAAATTATGAAAACAAAAAATGATAGTGAGTTTTCAAATTTTCTTCAAGCAGATGAGGCGAATTTTACCTACAATATAAAAAATGAAGAAGCGCAAATTCTAAATATATTCCAGACTTTTAAAAAAAGCCACCCATATGCAACAATGGTGTATATGGGAAGAGAAAACGCTGCCTATATTCAGTATCCTGCCCGCGGGAAGCCGACAAAATATGATCCCCGAGTACGGGGATGGTATAAAGCCGGCATGGCTCAGCCCGGAACCTTTGCAATAACTGACGCATATAAACCGCTTACAAGTAATGATATAGCTGTAAGCGCAGTGATAGCACTTATGGATGGAAATAAGCCTTATGGTGTTGTTGGCGTTGATGTATCTTTAAATTACTTAGCAGAGGTAATGTCCAAAATTCGCGTAGGCGAGAACGGTTATGCGTTTCTGTTTGATAAAAAGGGCGTATTGTTAACAAACCCTAATCCGGAAAAAGTATTCAAAAAATATAATGAAGTTGGTTATGATGTTTACGAACAAATAGCCCAAAATGACAAAGGTTATGTGATGTTTACTGAAAATGGCGAAAAGAAATATTTGTTTTACCATACCTCACCCGTGTTGGGGTGGAAGATTTGTTCAGTGATTCCTGAAACAGAAATCACTGCCGCTACGGCGAGTATTGCTAAAAGCACGGTGGTTGCCGTATTAATTACCATATTCTTAGCTATATTTGTTGCAATATACGTGGTTCGCCACATTACTCGTCCGATTAACCAGCTTGTCACATTTTCTAATCAAATGGCCGCAGGCGATCTGACAAATTCTATTAAGGCGCAGGGCAACGATGAAATCGGTCAACTTCAGCGAGCCTTTAGTAATATGACTCAAGATTTGCGAGAAATAGTTCATCGCATTCAGGATAGTGCCCAACAGGTAGCTGCGTCTTCGGAAGAGCTAACTGCCGGTGCTGAACAGTCCGCGCAAACAACCAATCAGGTAGCAGCCGCGATTACCAATGTGGCTAAGAGTACAGAACAGCAATTAAATTCCGTTAACGAAACGACTCAGTTTATCGAAAAACTATCGGCTGGTATTCAGCAGGCCGCGGCAAGCTCCCATTCGGTAGCCGATGTTGCAGACAAAACGGCCGCTGCCGCAAATAGTGGCGTTACATCTATAAGTACTGCAATGAGTCAAATGTCACATATTGAAGCAACCGTGGCAAATTCTGCTCAAGTAGTATCTAAATTAGGTGAACGGTCTAAAGAGATTGGACAGATAGTAGACGTAATTTCCGGAATTGCGGGTCAAACTAATCTGCTTGCTTTAAATGCTGCCATCGAGGCTGCCCGGGCTGGTGAACAAGGACGAGGCTTTGCTGTAGTGGCGGAAGAAGTTCGCAAATTAGCAGAGCAATCACAAGAAGCCGCCAAAGAAATTGCCAGCTTAATTAATGAAATACAGAGTGATACTGAAGTGGCCGTTGTAGCTATGAACGATGGTACTCGCGAGGTTAAGGTGGGCACAGAAGTCGTCAATACTGCCGGCGAAACCTTCAACGAAATAACATTGCTGGCTAGTCAGGTTTCGAGCCAGATCAAGGAAATTACAGTAACCATTCAGCAAATGGCAGGAGGTAGTCAGCAAATTGTTGCTTCAGCTAAAGCGATAGATAACTTATCAAAAGAAAATGCCGGACACACCCAGACAGTATCGGCTGCTACACAGGAGCAATCTGCAACAATGCAAGAGATAGCATCCTCAAGCCATAGTTTGGCCAGAATGGCTCAGGATTTGCAGGATGTTATTGGCAGATTCAAAGTGTAACGATTAAAATTGTCTATTATCTAGTGGTTGACAATCTGAAAATTTTATGTAATAATCAAAAAAACAAATGCATATAAGAATCCTTTAAATCAGTCCTGCGAGGCTGGCAAGGTCAGAGCTTGATGTTTATTAAGCGTATTTGTGCTGAAAATTAGCTCAATCAAGGCTTTCTGCCGCCTCCAGGCAGAAAGCCTTTTTAATTTTATTTGGGGGGAATTGCTGTGGATATTGAAGTTAAAGCCAACCAAAGCAGTATAGGGGTTGTTGAGTCAACCGGTGCGATGGTAGATATTGATAATACTTCGGCCAGTTATCGTTGGAAGGTGCTAATTGCTTCGGTAACGGGATATGCCATGGACGGACTGGACATGCTGATCCTGTCTTTTGTAATGGCTTCAGTAATGAGCACGTTTGGACTTAGTTTGGCTGAAGGCGGGTTCGTGGCTACGGTTACATTGTTTGGGGCGGTCATAGGGGGTTATGTTTTCGGAATTTTAGCCGACTATATTGGCCGGGTCAAAGTATTTTCCCTAACTATCTTAATCTTTTCCATATTTACTGGATTAACGGCGTTTTCATCAAGTCTGACTGAGTTGAATATTTACCGCTTCTTAGCGGGTTTGGGCTTAGGCGGAGAGTTTGGTATCGGCATGACCTTGGTAACTGAAACCTGGCCGAAAGAAAAGCGAGCCAGAGTTACCGGCGGGGTTGCAATCGGCTGGCAATTAGGTGTTGTCCTTGCAGCCGCAGTAAGTGCATGGGTATTGCCGACATACGGATGGCGGGCCGTTTTTCTGGTAGGTTCTTTACCGGCGCTGTTTGCTGCCTGGTCTCGTTATGGTTTGGCTGAACCGCCTATCTGGGTAGCAAGAAATGAATTGAGGAAGCGTCTTAAAGAAAAAGTAAAAAATAATGAACCCATGACCCAAGAGGAATTGGCAGTATATAAGGAAACAAACAAATTTCCATTATTGCACTTATTCGCTGATAGAAAAATTTCCACAACAACTTTCGGACTTACCGTAATGACGAGTGTACAGAATATGGGTTACTACGGTATTATGGTGTGGCTGCCGACAATCTTAATGCAAAAGCATGGCTTAACGTTAACTAAAACCAGTGCATGGATGATAGCAACCGTGCTCGGAATGATGCTTGGAATAATGGTATTTGGCTATATTGCTGACAAAGCCGGCAGACGTCCGGCCTTTATAACTTTTCAACTTATGTCAGCGGTGTGTATATGGATTTACTCCGGTTTATCAGACCCTATGCACCTTTTAATCGGTGGTGCAACCCTTGGATTCTTTTGTAATGGCATGATGGCAGGATATGGCGCTTTACTGTCCGAAAACTACTCTACGGATGCACGGTCTACCGCAGAGAACTTCATTTTTAATACCGGGCGTGCAGTTGGCGGTCTGGCTCCCGTACTTATCGGCATGCTGGCGGCAAAGTACACACTGTCCGGCGCACTAGCACTGCTGGCATTCATTTATATAGCTGCTGCAATCAATGTATACTGCTTAATTCCTGAAACTAAAAATAAAGAATTAATTGATTAATATATTTATCCACGCGTAAAGACCCGGCTCAAATATTGGGCTGGGTTTTTTGCACTTTTCTTCCCTGTATTTTACGCTATATTAAAACATTGATATGTGATATAATATTTTTCACTGATAGTATTGCAAAATACAGATACTAATATATACAAATGAAAGGGGCATTAAGACATGCCAAAAAAGGACTATAATTGGATTATTGGCTGTCTGACGCTAGTGCTTTCTCTTGCCATTTTGTTTGGCGGCCAATTTTTGTGGAATAAATACGCGGTGGCTAACCCGATAAACAAAATGTTTCAAAATATTAACGGTGTTGAGTCGGTAACAGTGGGGCGCTTGAATGAGCAAGGCAAGAATAATGAAAAGGTAAAAATATATGTAAAACTTAGCAACGTTTCTAACCTGCAGAATTTATATAACGAAATCACCGACGGTTTGAAACAAGTGGATGGCGGCAAGAAATACGATATTGTTATTCAGGATACGCGGACACCTGAATTAGAACAGTTCTATTACACAATTCATTATTATGTTCAAGAAGCTATTTTTACAGGAAACTTTGCAGCAATGGCAGATCATATTACTGCGAAGGCCGTTAGCGCAGAGGTGGATGCTCAGATATATGTTGATACCAAAAACATATATCTAAAGATGACCCGAGGGACGGCGGAAATGTACGTGATTGTTCCTCGAGATGCCAGCAGCCAAGGGGGGAAATAGTATGCGCTATATTGAGATTATCGGAGGTATGGCAGCAGCTGCAGTAATCTTTTTAGCTGTACAGGGAATTGATATATTTCCGGTGCTGCTTTTGGCTGGTTTATTAGCTGCTTTCTATATCGCTAATGTTAAACGCTCTGGCAGTAAGTCATTTGCCGGTATTTCAAAGAAGGCCGGCGAAGAACAGTTGATAAGTTTTGAAGATATTGGCGGCCAGGATATCGCTAAAGGTGAGCTGCAAGAGGCACTTGAGTTTATAAAAGATATTGAAAGACTCAAAAACTTAGGTATTCGCCCGCTTAAAGGTATTTTGCTTAATGGACCTCCCGGTACGGGTAAAACACTTTTAGCAAAAGCGGCAGCCTGCTTTACCGGTTCAGCATTTCTAGCAGCCAGTGGCTCAGAGTTTGTTGAGCTGTACGTTGGTGTTGGTGCCCAGCGGGTTCGACAACTCTTTAAACAAGCCCGCGATATTGCCAGACGCAATAACAAAAAAAGTGCTGTCATTTTTATTGATGAAATTGAGGTACTCGGCGGCAAACGTGGACAAAATTCCGGACATATGGAGTATGACCAAACGCTGAATGAATTATTGGTACAAATGGATGGCATGTCAGAAAATGACGATATCCGGGTGTTAGTAATTGGGGCAACAAACAGAAGTGATATGCTTGATCCTGCGTTATTGCGTCCGGGACGATTTGACCGGCAAGTTAAAGTTGATTTACCTGATAAAAAAGGCCGGGTCAAAATTCTTGAATTGCATACGCGTAATAAACCCTTGGCAGAGGATGTTTTGCTGGAAGAAGTTGCTAATGATACCTTTGGTTTTTCGGGAGCCCATTTGGAGAGTGTAGCCAATGAAGCAGCTATTTTAGCTTTCCGGGAAAACGCCGGAAAAATTACTGCCCAGCATTTACGTAGTGCAGTCGAAAAAGTAATTATGGGAGAAAAATTGGATAGAATTCCGGGTGGGGAGGAAAAAAGCCGGATTGCTATCCATGAAACAGGGCATGCAGTGCTGAGTGAATGTATTCAACCGGGCTCTGTTGCCAGTGTCAACGTAGTGCCTCGCGGTAATGCCTTAGGTTATGTGCGGCAAACGCAGCCAGAAGATATGTATTTGTATACTGTCGATTTCATTAAAGGCAAAATAGCAGTTGCGATTGCGGGGGCGATTGCGGAAGACATATTCCTGGGGGCACGCAGTACTGGTGCGGATAATGACTTTAAGCAGGCTGCAAGTATGGCGAAACAAATTATATTTGGTGGTATGTCCGAGCTTGGTATTGTATCACCGGAGGATGTGCCTAAAGAGTTGCTCCATAATGCCATTACCGGCATAATAAAAGAGATTGAATGTCAAGTAAGGACTATGCTTATGGATAAAAAAAATGAGTTTGATACTGTGGTAAAAATATTACTAACGAAAGAATTTATTTCAGGAAGTGAGTTTCGCGTTCTTCTGAATAACTCTGAACAAGTGGCATAAAGTCCATCCTATTAGATGGGCTTTTTTTTGTATACTACTGCATTTCGCGGAAAAAATAAATTAGATGATGAAAACAGCGATTTTTCTAGGCGGCGGTGCTTCCGCTGCCGAAGGTGCACCTGTACAAAGTGCGCTTTTTAAAAAATATTTTAAAGCACTCCGTGCCGAAAATAATTATAGTGACTATAGGCGGGTAAGCGAGCTTAGTGCCTATTTTAAGCAAATGTTTTTTATTGATGTGCTTAATGATGATTTAGACGAGATTAATTTTCCGACGTTCGAAGAAGCAATAGGTCTTTTGGATTTGGCCGTGCGTAAACGGCAGTCTTTCCGGGAATTTGATCTGGAAAACCTAGCAAAGAGCAGTAATCGAATTGGGTTTATTCGGCAATATTTGGTTCTGCTAATGGCTGAGGTGCTTGAGGATAAAACGGCAACGGTTAAAGGTTTACATCGGTCTTTAGTCGAGCGGCTCAATAAACTTGGCGTCCTAGAAGACATGATATTTATTTCTACTAACTACGACGTTCTTATTGATAGGGCGATAGCTTCGTGTGAAAATATATTTTTAGACTATGGTATTGACTTTAGCAACTACAGAAGTCCGATGTGTTCCACAAAAGAGCGTGAACAGGCTGTCGGTTTGTATAAAATTCACGGTTCTTTGAATTGGTCTTACTGCCCGACTTGCAATTTGCTAAAGCTTATCAAGTATCAGCAAGGAATCCTTAAACTTTTAACCGACCCGTCTCAAGCGGTTTGTGCAATTTGTCAATCGGTTAAAACTCCGGTAATTGTCCCGCCTACGTTTTTCAAAGATATGTCCAACAGCTTTTTGAATATTGTTTGGCACAAGACGGAAGCAAGTCTCAAAGATGTTGGGCATCTTGTTTTCTGCGGCTATTCTTTTCCCGATGCCGACATGCATATCAAGTACCTTATAAAACGGATTCAGACCAATCGGACTGACAGATTAAAGATAACCGTAATAAATAACTATCAAGGCAAAAAAATGGAAAAGGTGGAAGAAGAAAAAAATCGCTATATGCGTTTTTTGGGTACAGAAATTCGCTTTACTAACGATACATTCGAAGATTTTTGTCAGCGACCGGAAAACTTCTTATAGAGCATTCCTTGGCTTTGAATTTTATTTTAAAGGTTAGTATGTAATTTTAGTCGGCATTACATAGAGAACCCCATCAGTTTAAAATGATGGGGTTTTTGGCACTTACTCTAGATTTTTTTTTGGAGAATGAGGAATCTAAAAAAAATGGGTATTATTTACACGAAAGGTATTTATAGTATAAATGTGTTATAATATGGATCAAGTAAAGGTGTTGGAGGTCAAAAAATGGATGTTGTAAAGATATTTTGGGAAGATCCATATCTTACAGAATTAGATGCAAAAGTAACAAGCGTTGAGGATAACTACATTACTGTAGATAGAACAATTGCTTTTGCTTTCTCTGGTGGACAAGAAAGCGATACCGGGACAATAGGTGGTTTTAAAATACTTAATGCTGAGAAACGGGATAAGCAGATTATATATCAGTTAGCCGGACATACCCTGTCAGTAAATGATCCTGTGCGAATATGCATCGATTGGAATAGACGATATTCACTTATGAGACTACATTTTGCAGCGGAAGTCGTTTTGGAACTTGTCTATCAAAACTTTAATCACCCCGAAAAAATCGGAGCGCATATCGCAGAAGATAAAGCGAGAGTGGACTTTTATTGGCAAGGTAATATATCCCACACCTTTAGTTTGCTTCAAGATGAAATTCAGAAACTTGTTAGTAATGATTTTCCAATTACAAGTGCTTTCAGTGACCTGGAAAACGAAGTACGATATTGGGAAATTAATAACTTCGCTAAAGTGCCTTGTGGAGGTACACATATAAAAAAGACAAGTGAAATTGGGGAAGTACTACTAAAAAGAAATAACATCGGAAAAGGAAAAGAAAGAATTGAGATTTATTTAAAAGAGTAACGTTAAAAAGACACTTGCATCGCACCATGATGGTAAAAAGCTATAAGGATAAAAGAAGAGAGTAAGTAGTAATTCAGTTACTAAACTTACTCTCTAATTATTATATTGGTAAATTTACTTATTTTTGATTAAAGGCCAGTAATAAAATATTATTACCGTGTTTAGAAGCGAACTCTTTTTCAAACTTTTTAATAGTTTCAAGTTCGTCTGAGGATAAAGAGGCAAAATCAATATTGTTCGCGTGCATTGTAAGACTCCTTTCTATAATGAGATTTATTTTAATTTTTCCCATTATAGAAATTATATGCTTCTTACAGGCGGCCGCTGCAATTTAAGACATTGCGGATTTTGTGCTTAACCATACCTTTGATCGCTTCACGGGCGGGTTTGAGATACTGACGAGGGTCGAAATCAGATGGATGATTGGCAAGGTGTTCTCTAATGGAAGCAGTCATAGCCAAGCGTAGGTCGGTATCAATATTAATTTTACATACACCCATTTTACCGGCTTTGAGCAGCATCTCTTCAGGAACGCCCTGAGCGCCTTTAATTTGTCCGCCAAAATTATTGCATTTCTCGACAAACTCAGGCAGAACGGTTGATGCACCATGCAATACCAGCGGGAAGTTCGGTAATAGACGGGAAATTGTTTCAAGACGGTCAAAATCAAGTTTGCATTCACCCTTAAATTTATAGGCACCGTGGCTTGTGCCGATAGCAATTGCCAGGGAGTCTACACCTGTACGCTGTACAAATTCAACTGCTTGATCCGGGTCCGTATATGTAGCGTCTTTTGCGCTAACGTTAACAGCATCTTCAACACCGGCTAAACGGCCAAGCTCTGCTTCAACTACCACGCCGCGCTCATGCGCATAATCAACAACTTTTTTAGTCAGGGCAATATTTTCTTCAAACGGTAATTTAGAGCCGTCAAACATAACCGAAGAAAATCCGCCGTCAATGCAGGATTTGCAGATTTCGAAATCTTCACCATGATCGAGGTGTAAGCAAATAGGCAAGTTTGAATCTTCCAGAGCTGCCTCGACTAGTTTCACAAGGTAGATATGTCTGGCGTATTTACGGGCACCGGCGGATACTTGAAGGATGAGTGGAGCTTGTTCTTCTTTTGCAGCGTCAACAATGCCTTGAATAATTTCCATATTGTTAACATTAAAAGCGCCAACGGCATACTGTCCTTCATAAGCTTTTTTAAACATGTCTTTTGAGGTTACTAATGGCATGGGAATCCCTCCTAAGTTTTTCCTAAGCGGATATATTATAGCACATTTTAAATACATTATAGCATATTTGGAATTTTTCCGCCAAGTTTGCTGATAAGATTAATAAAATCTAAAGGTAACTTAGTCGAAATAGTAAACGGAGTGCAAGTAATAGGATGTGGCAGAGTTAAATGTGCTGCATGTAAGGCTTGGCGGTTAATTAACGTTTTAGAACCTCCATAGAGGTCATCGCCTAATAAAGGGCAGCCAATGTGGCTGAGATGAACCCGTATTTGATGGGTTCGTCCTGTTTCCAATGTAATTTCAAGTAGGCTGGCTTCATCAAAACTTGCTATGACACGATAATGAGTAAGGGCAACTTGTCCATCAGCCCGAACTTCCCGTTCGATAATACTATTTGGCTTTCGACCAATAGGAGCATCAATAGTACCTGATGCAGGGGAAGGTGCTCCCTTAGTAATAGCTAAATATTGCTTTATTAATAGTTTGTGATTTTGATTCAGCCAGTGCTGAATATCCGGTCGTTTGGCTATTAGCACTAACCCCGATGTGTTGCGATCTAACCGATTAACCGGATGAAAGCCGCAAGAATAATTTTGTAGACTATAATAATGCATTATAGCATTGCCTAATGTCCCTGAACGCTCTCCGGCTGCGGGGTGCACCAGCATACCCGCAGGTTTGTCTACTGCCAGAAGCCATTCGTCTTCGTAAATTACATTTAGCTCCAGGGGCTCGGCAATTATAGAGGATTTTTCCGGCCAGGAGACAGTAATAATATCCCCGGGATGTACAAGATCATGAGCGGCGGCAGGTTGTGAATTAATCACAAGAGTTCCGCTGTTTTTTATTTTGCGCCACAAAGTTAATGACACGCCGGCTTGACGACGTAAAAAATCTTTTGCCGATAGGGCAGAAGTAGTTGGCGGAACTATAAAATCCGGCATAATGACTCCTTTGATTTAACTTTGGTAGTTATTATATATTATTTCGTAAAAAAATTATAAAATCCTTTCATGGAAAAGTCAGTACAAAGGTTGTTCTATAGGGCAAAAAAAAGGAGGCAAATTGCCTCCGGTGCAAACGACTCTTTTACATTGTATTTTGGAGCATACTTATCATTTCTGCCAAGTTTTCTCTTTCCATACTAATTGATTCCTTAATATAATCCCCCATGGGATTCGTACGTAATCCATAGTAGTAGGCAAAACGGCGGTGTCGCCGAATAAGCCCTAAGAGGAGGGATAAAATCAGTAAACGGCTGCCAAAAAACTGACGCTCGGTTTCCGCCAGCTCGCTGTCGCGCATTGAGAAGCCCTGCTTCTTCATGACTGTGGCCAAATTATCATCGTGCATGCAAATCATATGGATTACATCCAAGTAAGATTCCCAATGTTTTTCTGCAATTGCTTCAAGTGAGTCTCGCATGCCATCAATAGCGTGTTCGGACGCTTCCACACAGTTTTGCATAAGCTCAAGCTGTTCTATAGCTTCATGATGTAGAGTAGTCATATGCACTGGATCAACGGCCAGTGACCGGCGGTTGTATAGTTTTCTCATGGAACATCTTCTCCTCTGCCAAGGCTATAGAAAAACTTTTAGCGACGGCCTTTAAATGGAGCAATGAAGCGAATCATTTTGATTGGCACATGTAATGAAATGGCGCGACGGCAAAACGTGCTGTTAACGATGATATAGTCGCATCCTACATAACAAATTGTTCCACAGAAAGTAGAACCTTTGCGATCAATTATGGCATCGGTACCGATGATAATTTCATCGCCCAGGAAGCAAAGCAGGCGGTCTTTGAAACTATCGCGATACATTTTGTAAGCCATAGGATCAGTCATTAACTCGTCTTCGCAGCACATCATTTCTTTTTCCGGAAAATCGCAGCACATTTTATCTTCTGGACCATACCAATGAGGATATTTAGATTCCATAAATATCAATGACCTCCTTTATTTACCTTATGAGAAGTTATAAATGTTTAGATTTCGGTTTCTACTTCAGCATATGAATTTCAAATACATAATGTTACAACAGTCAACAATTTAGAAATAGGAATTAAATAGGACTTAAGCACTAGACGGATTCTCTGTTTGAGGCAGGAAAAAAGGTGTATTCAGCGAATATATAACCTATTCTTATAAGGTAGGTGGCCTGCAGTCAATGGAATTTATGAAAAATAGCAACATCATTCTCATAGGCTTTTTAGTATGGCTGATTATTGCACCGCGTGTAAATAGTCCGCGTTACGGCGAACTATTTTTGGCTTATATGACAGCGCTTTTGTTTTCTCTAATTGGCAGTTCGGAGATTATGATGATAAAGCCAGTCGCTTTTTTCTTTACGTTAGGCGGAGTGCTGGCTTTTTGTTACGTTGTCGTACGTAAAACAATCAGGATAACAATTAGAAGATAAGGGGGCAAATTCATGCCTGCAAATGCTGAAAAAAGATCTAACCACCGGGGGCGGGATAATAAAGAAAACGAAAGGGCTGAAGTTCGCTATTTTAAAGGGGAAGATCAATTTGAACGGTGGCGTAAAGAATTCGTACAACATCAGGATTATGAGCTTAAATTAGCGTCAGTTAGTAAGCTGAACTATGAACCGGTCGACTATCAAGGCTTACTTGTGCGAGAAGCATTTCCTGAACTAAAACTGACTGATTATAGCCACCTGGTTGGTATTGCTAAACAAAAAGCCGAGGAGAAATACTTCTACCCGATTGCCGCCAGAATTGCTGGAATCGTATGTTTGCTGGGTATTTTGGTTATACTTTTTAGTCCTATTACACTCTTAATTACGGCTGCATTAGGGGTAGCCACCGGTGTATCGTTGCACTTTACAATAAAAGATCGGGAAAGTGCAATGAAGAAAGCGGAAGAGAATACACTAGAAGAGATCGCCAAGCGAAATGAACAGGAACGCCAGGTATATGAAGAACGTAAACGTCAGCATGATGAGAAAGAAGATGCCCGTATCGGGCAAACCGAGCAACTGCTTTCGGGTGAACCTGGTGCAGTTAGGTCCAGAATGGATGAAGTTTTAAATCGTCTAAAACTGCCAGTTGTCGTGGAAGTAGATATCGATTTTTATAATAACATCCCGGTAGTGAAGGTATGGCTGCCGGCAAAAGGTGTCATTCCCAAACAAACATGCGAAATGCTCACTTCGGGGCGGCTTCAATATCAAGATAAAGATACTAGAGTTTATAACAAACAATATTTTGAGTTGTGTGCAGGAATTATCTTACAAATTATGTCTGCGATTATGGCAAATATACCGTCATTTCAGGAAGGATATGCAGCCGGTATTGTTAAAAACGATCTTAGTGATGATTGTGTGTTAGCCGTTAGAATTCCTCGTGAAAAGATCGATACTATTGGGCGTGCGTCTAACGCGGTCGCCGCAATTCAGGCATTTGATGCAGTATATGAATGCGATACTGCGTTAGTTCTGTATCCTGTTAATATGTTGTGTCCGCCGGAATGGGAAGAGATCGACAAACAATCATTAAAGAGTCTGCGGGTGCGGATTTTCAAATAGAAAGATAATTAATACATAGTGTATATTGTTGAATTTTGAAGTAATTTGTAATATTAACAGTTTGTGGGAAGGGAGTAAGTAGGTTTTTGTAGAATAAATAATATGGCGCTCTTGAGAGCCGGGGAGATACTCCCTGGCCTTTTTGCGTAATTGCAAAGTT
>CAZCEN010000015.1:0-7034 GCA_964497205.1 uncultured Sporomusaceae bacterium | reverse complement strand
GTATAGTTTTTAATAAAATATGGCGGGTGGGGGATTTATGGTTCAGATCGCTACTAAGTCTTATAATGTGAAAGACATTACTCCTGGTATGACGATTGGTAAACCAGTATTGGGAAACAATGGTCGCGTAATTCTAACTGAAGGTATCATAATTTCGGAGCGAATTATAGAACAACTTAATAATTGGGGCATTAGCTCGATTGACATCCAGGAAATTAGTCAGACCGTTAGTGCGCATGTTGAAGAACTCGAACACTGCGCAAAGCAGACTGAGGAAAACTATGAAAAAACATTAGATTTATTAAAAACATATTTTGAGCAGACCCGCCGGTACAAGAAATTATCTGTAGCCTCTATGCGCCAGTTATCTGATGATTTTATTAAACAATTAGTTAATACTTCTGGCATAATTTCTTTTTTGTTGATGTTAGAGCGCAAGGATGATTATACTTTTCACCATTCTTTGAATGTATCAATATTATCAGGTGTATTAGGAAAATGGCTTGGGGTTTCAGAACAAGATCTAAGTGACTTGACGCTTGCCGGATTAATGCATGATACAGGTAAAGCCTTGATAGATATCGGTATTTTAAATAAGCCGGAAAAATTAACGGGTAAAGAATTTGAAATTATGCGTTATCACCCGGTATTTGGTTATGAACTTTTACGGGAGGATAAACAGTTACCTGAAGCCGTAAGGTTAGGTGTGCTTCAGCATCATGAACGGATGGATGGCAGCGGTTATCCACTAAAACTTTCCGGGGGACAAATACATACCTTTGGAAAGATTATTGCGATTGCAGATATTTATGATGCAATGACTTCTGATCGAGTATATAGAAGTAAAGTTGACCCATTTAGTGTTGTGGAAACTTTAGCGAGTGAGATGTTTGGCAAAATTGATGCGGAGTACTGTACGGTATTTTTACAAAACATCAGTAACTATTTAACGGGGAAATTTCTACGCTTAACTGATGGAAGAGTTGCTGAGGTTGTCTACTATGACAATGTAAGTTACCGGCGTCCGGTTATACGTACCAAGGATAATGAATTTATCGATTTAAACAAAAATAGAACCATTGGGATTAGTGAAGTGATAGATGTCTGATTGTTCAATCAATTGTGGTATGGTATAATATGGACATAAGGTTCGAAGAAGAAGCATAATTTGCCGGGGGGTTGAGCGGTATGCAAAAAGTGCTGCTGATTATAGCCTGCTGTTCTTTTCTTTGGAACTATACCATTCCTCAACGCTACATGCGTTATGAAAAAGGTGAAATTCTATGCGGGCGCCGTTTTAGTAGAATGGCGTTACTTAAATTAGCAAGGCACGCCGGTTCAAAAATCGCCCGGCGTGTTGCGCTTATTTTATTATTTTTCGTTTGGATAATTCTTTCGTGCTACTTTATCATTATTGGTGCTGTCTTTCCAACCATTGGGCTTAAGACAGTAGCAATGCTTACCGCTATTTTGGGTACAATCGGATTGTGGCAAGACATGGAAGCCGCTAACCGCAATTTTACCGAGTGGTGTTACAATCAGGAAGACAATATGATAATGCTTAGTAAAGGCTGTTTGGAAATTGTTCTGGCCGGTCTTATTTTTATCAATATTTATCTGGGAAATTAATTTTTCCAGTTTTTTTGTCCACTTGTAGAAGGATATTGTATTTATATGGAGAATATAAAGTGCCATGCTAGATTAACTGTATATACTAGAGGGGGATAGTCATGGCACTAATTGTAAAAAAATTCGGAGGAAGCTCTGTAGCTACACCCGAAAAAATTATGGCAGTTGCCAAACGGGTGTTGCAGGAAAAGCACCCGGAAGATAGAATTGTCGTTGTAGTATCAGCAATGGGAGATACTACAGACGATTTAATAAGTTTGGCTGAAGCAGTGACAGACAAAACCTATGGGCGAGAAATGGATATGCTTTTAGCAACAGGTGAACAGATATCCATTGCCCTTTTAGCCATGGCTTTTGCTAAAATGGGACATGAGGCCGTGTCTATGACCGGGTTCCAGGCGGGTATTACGACAAACGAGGTTTTTAATAAAGCTAAGATTACCGGTATTGCTCCGGAAAAGGTGTTAGCGGAACTTAATGCTGGCAAAATAGTAGTAGTTGCAGGCTTTCAGGGAATAACTAAGGCTGGAGATATTACTACTTTGGGCCGGGGTGGTTCGGATACTACCGCAGTTGCCGTAGCGGCAGGCTTAAAGGCCGATCACTGCGAGATATACACTGACGTTGATGGTATTTATTCTTCCGATCCCAGAGTTATTTCAGATGCAAGGCGGATGAAAGAAATTACCTATAATGAAATGCTTGAAATGGCTAGACTCGGTGCCGGTGTAATGCACCCGCGTTCCGTAGAACTAGGAAAGCATTATGGTATGCCGATTCACGTCCGTTCCACTTTTACACACGAACAAGGTACTTTTATCAGGGAGGAATATACGATGGAAGAAAAAGAGTTTGTAATTCGTGGTGTAACTCATGACACCAATGTTGCCAAAATTGCTGTATTAGGAGTACCGAACCGTCCTGGAATTGCGTATAAAATATTTTCCGTACTGGCGGAAGCTAATATCGATGTTGACATGATCGTCCAAAGTATTCGTGTAGCTGACAAAGATATTATTGATATGGTGTTTACCATTGCGCAAGGTGATGTTGGCCGAGCTAGGAGTATACTAGAAAAGATCAATCAGGAAATAAGTTTTGGCGGGCTGACAATTGACGAGAATGTAGCTAAAGTTTCGGTTGTGGGTGCCGGTATGCTGGGCAACCCGGGAATTGCGGCAGCTACCTTTGGCGCTTTGGCTGATGCCGGTATTAACATTGAGGTTATTAGTACCTCGGAAATCAGTATATCCTGTCTTATCGAGGCAGGGAAAGTAAAACAAGCTGTTAACTCCATACATAATCGTTTCTTTCCTGCCTAATCGAAGTCAAATAACTTTTACAATTTCATAATGCATGCGGAACATGATCAAGCTTGGTGAAGCATTTTTTACGTAGCAGAGCATAACAGTCCCCTATTGTATGGGGGACTGTTATATTTTGCCTATAAAACAGTTAACATAAAATAAAAAAGCGATTTTGATACTAACTATTTCCTGAGTTACATATAATTACTAACTATATTTTATGTAAAATAAAGAGGAATTACATTGAAGTAAGCGAATTAGTTATAACACAAAGTAGTTAACATAAATAATTAACTACTTGACCATACTTATTACCTCTAAAGGCGGAACTTAAAAGGGAGTGTAATAAGAGTAACAGGTCAGTCTGAATAACTGGTATGAGGCAAAGCTGAGTACATATGAGGAAACGTGGAAACTCATTTTAGAAAAGCAGTAACCTCCCGGTAAAGCAGGCTAGACAGGTTAGTATGGGTAGCTGAGTCTAGATTCCTGTATTAAAAAGACAAAAAATTCAAAAAACTATGGAGGAATTTACTGTGAAAAAGAAATTGATTGCTGCCGCTGTAATGGCTGCCCTGGCAGTGTCCACTGCTTCGGTTTTCGCCGCCGCTCCTGCTTTCTCTGGTGACGCTAAAATTGAATGGAACAACCAAACTAGTGGAGGTTCTGACGACTACCTTATTAACCGTGTTCGTTTAAACATGGATGCCAGCATTGATAACACCTTCTCGATTCATAGCCGTGCAGTTATGGTTAATGATTTGAAAAATGGCAATGGTTCCGATGGAGTAACTTTTGACCAAGCTTATCTTGGAGCAAAGTTTAACAATGTTGATATCAAAGCTGGTAAGCAATCACTGTATTCCGGCCAAGGCTTATTAATGGATGATGATAATTTCAGTGGTGTACAAGCCGGAACAACTTTAGAAAATGTAAAATTAAACGGTTTCTACGGACATGATAAAAATGCTGACAAAATTACCTTAGCAGAAATGGCAACTTCTTTCGGTAAAGTAAATGTTGGTGCAAACTATCTAAAACAAGATGATGCTAAATACTGGGGTGTAAATGCTTCTACTCCAATTTCCGACAATGCTGCATTCAATATTGAATATGTAAAAAATACCAACACCAGCGCTAATGGATATCTTGCCGAAGTAAAGTTTGGCAACGCTGTTAAAAAAGGCGATTTTGATTATTCTCTCATTTACCGCGATATTGATGCAAACGCTATTGATAACCATACTACTAATTATAACTATAGCGACTCCAAAGGCTTCAAAGTACAAGCCGATTACAAAGTATCTGACAATGCTAAACTTGCGGTATATCATGACATGGGTAAAAACCACACAACCGACGCTGATCAAAAGCGTACCAACGTAGAATTCTCTGTAAACTTCTAATTTAATCAGTTTTATTAAGGCGGCTCGCATGAGCCGCTTTTTAATTTGTCCCAGTTCCGCCATATATTACAATGCATTCAAATTTTCATAACAGGCATTATATAAACAGGCACCAAAAATATATTAAAAACGGAGGTTTTGCGTAATGTCAAGGACTAATAAACCTGTGAACCCTTCAGCGCAAAATGGCCTCGATCGCTTGAAAGAAGAAACAGCTGCCGAACTTGGTCTTAAAGATTACAAAAACACCTACAAAGGCGCTCTTACGTCGGCTGACAATGGCCGGGTAGGCGGACACATGGTTCGTAAAATGATTGAAGCCCAAGAAAATCAATTTGGTGGACAAGGTGGTAACCAAGGAAATCAGGCTAACCAAGGAAACAAAGCTAACCAACAAAATGCAGGTACTACGCTTACTTCCCAATATGATATCAACGAGTAATCCTAAGCAGGCATAAAGCCTGCTTTTTCTATTAAAAAAAGCTGGATATACTAAATTTTTAGACAGGAAATATAATGGTATAGCCAGAATAGGTATATAATAGGCATATAACCATCATTTACTATATGTCAATGTACTAAATAAATAGACTATTTTCATTAAAAAGGAGTGCAATTAGTGGAAACAGCATTAATTAAGAATTTATCTCGTCACGTAGGCGAGCAGGTAACTGTGCAGGGCTGGGTTTACAATTTGCGATCCTCCGGAAAAATTTCTTTTCTTATTATTCGGGATGGCTCGGGACTTATGCAAGGCGTGGTTGTAAAACAAGAAGTGGGCGAAGCGTTGTTTGCTGAAGCGAAAAAGTTAACTCAGGAAAGCGCTGTTAAGGTAACAGGAATCGTTCGTGAAGAACCACGTTCGGTTGGCGGCTATGAAATGCAGGTAACAAGCCTGGAGATAGTTAGTCTTGCAGAAGACTACCCTATTACTCATAAAGAACATGGTGTGGATTTTCTGGCTGAACATCGGCATCTTTGGATTCGTACACCGCGTCAGGCGGCCGTGTTGCGTATTCGTTCGGAAATCGAGCATGCATTAAGAAACTTTTTTTACGAGCGTGATTTTGTTTTAGCTGATGCACCAATTATTACTCCGGCAGCGTGTGAAGGAACTACAAATCTTTTTGAACTTGATTATCATGGCGAAAAAGGTTATTTATCACAAAGCGGTCAGTTATATAATGAAGCAAATGCTATGGCATTAGGACGCATATATTGTTTTGGACCTACCTTCCGGGCAGAGAAATCCAAAACGCGCCGGCATTTATTGGAATTTTGGATGATTGAAGCAGAAATGGCTTACTTTGACATTGATGCAAACATGGAACTCCAAGAAGAAATGATCTACTATGTTATCCAGCGTGTGCTTGCAAAATGCCAAAATGAACTAAAAGCTTTAGACCGCGATGTAGAAAAACTAAAAGCTGTCAAACTGCCTTTCCCACGTATCAGCTATACTGATGCCGTAGAGATTCTTAAACAAGCAGGGGAAGAGTTTACCTGGGGCGATGATTTTGGCGCGCCACACGAGACTATTATATCCAATCACTTCAATTCGCCGGTATTTGTACATCGCTACCCAACCGAAATTAAAGCGTTTTACATGAAGCCGGATCCCGAAAATCCCCAGGTAGTTTTAGGAGCCGACTTATTAGCGCCGGAAGGGTACGGGGAAATTATCGGCGGCGGACAACGTATTGACGATTTGGCTTTGTTAGAACAGCGTATTGCTGAACACAAACTGCCAAAAGAAGCTTTTGAATGGTATCTTGATTTGCGGCGGTTTGGTGCAGTACCTCATTCAGGTTTTGGCCTTGGACTGGAAAGGACAGTTGCCTGGTTGTGCGGTTTGGAGCATATCAGAGAGACCATTCCTTTCCCCAGAATGCTTCATAAAATGTATCCTTAAAAATTTAATTATTAGGGGGAGATAAAATGACTGTAAGTATTGCCGCATCACATGCAAGAGGCAAATTTGCTACTGACAAAATCTTCGGAGCATCGGCAGCTGCCAACAAAGATGTTGCCAAATATGGAAAAGAAGTGGTTGTAAATGCCACTATTGGTGCTATTTTGGATGACAGAGAGACTTTGGTATGTCTGCCTACGGTAGAAAAAGTATTTCGTAATCTGCCTATGAATGAAGTAATAAACTACGCGCCTATCGCCGGCTTGCCAGACTACTTGGAAGCGGCAATGGCGTTGACTTTTGCCGATAATCGGCCTGAGGCCTATACTGCTGCCGTTGCTACTGCCGGCGGCTCCGGTGTAATTCACCATACTATCGCGAATTACACCGAGATCGGTGATACCCTGCTTACTTCTGACTGGTACTGGGGACCGTACAAGGTGTTGTGTGAAGACGCTTTACGTAAGCTTGATACATACACTCTGTTCGATGAAAAGCAAAAATTCAACATTAAGTCCTTTGAAAGTAAAGTTAACGAACTTTTAGCTAAACAAAACAGCGTTGTAGCTTTAATTAACACTCCGGCGCATAACCCTACGGGTTATAGCCTGACAGACAGCGAATGGGATAGCGTGCTGGATGTTGCTAAGACAGCCGCAAAAGATCAATCTAAACGAATTGTCCTTATGGTAGATATTGCCTATTTGGATTATGCCGGCGAAAAAAACGAATCGCGGGCATTTATGAAGAAATTCAGCAATCTGCCTGATAATGTTTTGA
>CAZCEN010000014.1:5871-26505 GCA_964497205.1 uncultured Sporomusaceae bacterium | reverse complement strand
CAGCCATATCGTTATCGCCGGGAATAGGGCGGACTCTGGTGTTCAGGAAATGCTGGCGATGTCCGGGAGAACTTTTATGCCGGAAACTACCATCATTTATAATGATCCGGAATTTAAAACTGATAATAGGGAATTAGTTCCTGTAGCAGCTAATCAAATAGCTATCGGTGGGCGGCCAACAGCTTATGTTTGCGAGAATTTTACCTGCCAGCGGCCTGTTCATACAATCGGGGAATTAGAGGATAGTATCAAATGCAAACAGATAACAAAAATTAATTAATATTTATTTTAAGCTCTTGATTAGATAATTTTATATTGGTAAAATATAGTTAAGATAGCCTTATTAATAACTAAAGGTTTGAAAAGGGGTTATGTAGATGATTAAGGAAAAAATGCAACAAGCAATTAACGAGCAGATCCAGGCAGAAATGTTTTCGGCCAATTTATATTTAGCTATGTCAGGGTACTGCATGTCAAAAGGGTTAAAAGGCTTTGCTAACTGGCTACGGGTTCAGTATCAGGAAGAAACTATGCATGCGCTGAAATTACTTGACTATTTGCTGGAGCGCGGCGGTCAGCTTGAGATTAAAGAAATAGAAGCTCCTCCCCAGGAATTTGGTAAACCTGTTGAGGTGTTTGAAAAGATATTGGCTCATGAAGATCATGTTACCAGTTTAATTAATAAGCTGTATGAAGTGGCTGTTGAAGAAAAAGATGTAGCTGCCCAAATCTTCTTGCAGTGGTTTGTAACCGAGCAGGTGGAAGAGGAAGCTTCTGTTAGTGAAGTTCTTGAGCAATTGCGGATGATCGGCGATCAAAACTCCGAATTGTTTTATCTTGATAAGGAGCTCGCAACCAGAGTATATCAGCCTCCGACAGCTAATCAGTAATTTCAGGTTAATAAAGACCCCTTTTTCGTGGGGTCTTTTATTTAAAAACATCAACCCCCTCCCCGGGGGAAGGAGGAATAAGAAATGAAAAAGGTAGTAGTTATTGGCGCTGTGGCGGCAGGGTTAAAGTCTGCCGCCAAAGTTCGCAGGGAAGATCCCGCTGCTCAGATTACCGTGTTGGAACGAGGATCACTTATTTCGTATGGCGCTTGCGGTATGCCGTATTATGTAGGCGGCTTGATCGCAGAGGTTGACGAATTTGTCAAAACACCGGCCGGATCTATACGTAATCCAGGTTTTTTCAAGAATGTAAAAGATATAGATGTTCGTACAAAGACACTGGTTACGGCAATTAACCGGGAGGCCAAAACAGTAGCGGCCAAAAATTTAGAAACAGGCGAGGAAATACAACTGCCGTATGATAATTTGGTTATTGCCACAGGTGCCAGTCCTGTCCGGCCGCCGCTGCCAGGCATTGAATTAAAAGGGATTCACCAGTTCTGGCATCCGGATGATGCGGTTGCTGTGCGTTCAGGAATTGACAACGGGCAAATTAAAAACGCGGTAGTTATCGGGGCAGGTCTTGTAGGCCTGGAGATGGCGGAAGCTTTCAAGACCCGTGGTGTAAATGTAACTGTTGTTGAAATGCAAGATCAAATGTTCCCGGCTTTCTTAGATGCTGAAATAGCTGCTTCGGTGGCTAAATTCACTACTGAAAACGGTATCAGTGTTTTACTTGGGGAAAAAGTGGAGCGGTTTAACGGTGACGATGGTGTTAAAGAAGTAGTTACCGACAAACGCGTTATTCCGGCCGACATTGTAATTTTGTCTATTGGTGTGCGCCCCAATGTTGAGCTGGCTAAAGCGGCCGGGTTGGCTATTGGCAAGACCGGCGCTATTGCGGTTAATGAATATATGCAGACAAGTGATCCTGATATTTATGCCGGTGGGGACTGTGTGGAAAACACAAATATTATTTCCGGGAAAAAGGTATTTGCGCCAATGGGGTCAACCGCGAATAAGCATGGCCGGATTATTGGTGAGAATATTGCTGGCAAGCGTGCTAAATTCCGCGGCATTTTAAATACTGTAGTAGTTAAGGTATTACACCTTAATGTAGGTAAAACCGGAATTACTGAACGGGAAGCGCAGGCGCTCGGCCTTCCCTACGTTACAGCAATGGTTGCCGGACCGGATAAACCACATTATATGCCTGGCTCCAAACCGATTACCATTAAGTTGATTGTTGACCCGGAAAGCCGCAAATTGCTGGGAGCCCAGGCTTTTGGCGAAGGCGAGGTTGCCAAGCGTATTGATGTACTGGCAGCAGCGCTGACAATGGGAGCCACAATTGATGATTTGTTTGATATGGATTTGGCTTATGCGCCGCCATACAGCAGTCCAATAGATAATGTTGCGGTGGCTGCCAATGCCGTTATGAATAAGATTTCCGGCAAGTTCAAGGGAATCTCTGCTTTGTCGGCGAAAGAGAAAATGGAGCAGGGACAAGCGGTATTCCTTGATGTACGTTCACCGGAAGAATATAAGCAAATTCGGATTGCCGATTGCCGGGGAACGCAAAATATCCCGCTGGGACAGCTTAGAAACCGGTTAGATGAATTTAGCAAAGAGGATGAAATTATTGCCTTCTGCAAAATTAGTTTGCGCGGGTATGAGGCGGCATGTATTTTGGAAGGCGCTGGATTTAAGGACGTCAAGGTTATCGAAGGCGGGATTGTTTCCTGGCCGTTTGCCTGCGAAAAATAGCAAAAGAGTAGCGTAAAAGTCATGACGGCAGTTAACACTAACTATGAGGTGAACTGCCGTCATGAATGTATTTGTACCCAAACGAGCCTTTTTTGAGTCTAAGGCCTTGGAATATCCGCTGGGAAAAGAAATTTACGAGAGATTGCAGACTATGAATGTGCCGATAAAATTTACCGGGTCGCATAACCGGGTAACAGGTATTCCGGGAACAACAGCGCAGGAATCGTTTCGGGAAGCCAAACGCACCATAGTAGTCGGGGTGAGAAAAAGCACTGAGTTTGCAACCTGCAAGCCGTCTGCTCATTATCAGCTGCCGCTCAACACCAGCTGCCCAAGCATGTGCGAATACTGTTATTTGGCAACTACCCTGGGGAAAAAACCGTATCTGAGAGTGTATGTCAACACGGAAGATATTTTTGCACAGGCACAAAGGTATATAGAGGAACGTGCCCCTGAAATTACTTGGTTTGAGGGGGCTGCCACTTCAGACCCTATTCCTACCGAGTATTTGACAGGAATTTTATATAAGACAATCGAATTTTTTGGCAGACAGGAGTTCGGCCGGTTTCGTTTTGTTACTAAACATGACCAGGTAGATACACTGTTGAGTGCCAGGCACAACGGACATACCCGGTTCCGTTTCAGTCTCAATGCCGCCGCGATAATTGATAAATATGAACATATTACCCCTTCGATGCAAGAAAGAGTAATTGCTGCCGGCAAGGTGGCGAACGCCGGTTATCCGCTCGGATTTATTATTGCCCCGATTTTTAATTTTCCCGGCTGGCAGGATGAGTACGAGAATTTATTTACAACGTTACAGGAAAAGTTGCCTATCGAAGCGAGGGAAAATTTGACATTCGAACTTATTTCTCATCGTTTTACAAAAAGAGCCAAAAATAATATTTTAGATTTGTTTCCGGAAACTACTTTACCAATGGAAGAAAGTGAGCGAAAATTTAAATATGGTCAATTTGGTTATGGTAAATATATCTATCAGCCCCAGGTCATGAAAGAAATTAAAGAAACCTTGGAAATCAAGCTTTCGCGCACTTTCCCCGAAGCTAAAATTGAATATTTTGTATAAGGTAAAGTTAACTTTTTTGTAATAATTTGTTGAACAGTCCTCCATTTTAGGGAAGGACTTTTTTTTATGTTCAGAGAATCTATTAATAACAAGAAATATTCTGCGATATATAATATAGCGACACTTTGTTTAGATGTTATAGGGAGGGCTTTCATTGGAGAAGTCGACAGTTATTGGTTTGGTAATGGGCGTTTTGGCAGTTGTTGTCGGTATGGCGCTAAAAGGTGCTAGTCCGACAGCGCTGATAAATCCTGCTGCCTTTATGATTATTTTTGTTGGTACTGCAGCAGCCTTATTTAATGCATTTCCTATGGAACAGATTAAAAATTTCCCGGTACTCATTAAAAAATTGTTTAAACAACAGGAACTTATTCCTAAATCTGAGCTTCTTAAGTTATTTGTTGAATTATCGCAAATTGCGCGCCGCGAAGGTATACTGGCGTTAGAAAGCCGGTTGGAAGAAATTAAAGATCCGTTTTTGCGAAACGGAATGAGTATGGTTATTGACGGTATGGACGTTGATTTTGTCCGGGATGTATTGGACGCAGATATCGAAGCGATGGAGGAGCGTCATCGTGCCGGCGCACTTATCTTCTCCCAGGCAGGTATGTATGCGCCTACATTGGGCGTTTTGGGTGCGGTAGTTGGTCTGATTGCCGCATTAGGAAACCTTGCTGATATTGAAGTATTGGGTCACTCCATTGCGGCTGCATTCGTGGCTACATTGCTCGGTATTTTTACTGGTTATGTATTATGGCATCCATTTTCTAATAAGTTGAAGCAAATTTCTAAAGAAGAAGTTGAAATCAAGCGGATGATGGTGGAAGGCATCCTTTCTCTGCAAGCCGGTGATTCGCCTATGGCGATTGAGTCTAAACTGCTGGTATTTATCCCACAAAGAGTCCGGGAGTTATTAAAGCCAAAACCGGAGGATAAATAATGAGAAAAAAAAGGAAAGAACATCATGAAGAACACGCCGATGAAACGTGGCTGATACCTTATTCTGACCTTTTGACATTGCTGCTGGCTCTGTTCATTGTACTATTCGCCTCGGCGCAGGTAGACCAAAAGAAGTTTGAACAGATGAAGGCCTCATTCAATGTAGCGTTCAGCGGCAGTCCGGCATTATTGGATACTCCCAGACCAACTCAGCCGGATAGTGGCAGTCAGTCGCGCACAATACCACAATTATCGGACGTTATGGACAATTTGAGCAATCCTAATGAAAGAGCCTACATGCAGGAAACAGCTCAACTTGTTGAATTAAAGAAGACTATGGATAAGTACATAGCGGATAATGGTTTGGGTGGAGACTTAACTACCTCCCTGACTGATGACGGTCTGATGATACGGATTAAAGATACAGCCTTGTTCCCTTCAGGCAGCGCTGACCTTAGACCGGAATCGCGCCGATTTGCAGTTGAAATAGCCAAACTAATCACCCCACTTACACAAAAAGTGACCGTTTCCGGGCACACTGACAATATGCCAATTAATACAAGAGATTTTCCGACAAACTGGGAACTTAGTTCCCGCCGGGCTGTTAATTTTATGAAATTTTTGTTGGCCCAGGAAACAAAACTGGCACCGGAACGGTTTAGTGCCACCGGCTATGGCGAATATCGTCCTGTTGCCGGTAATAATACAAACGAAGGCAGAGCCGCCAACAGACGGGTTGAAGTATTTATCCAGCGTAATTATCGCCTGTAGGCTGACCGGATAATATGCCAAAAACGGTTTACCATCAGACT
Source organism: uncultured Sporomusaceae bacterium (assembly GCA_964497205.1). Taxonomy (GTDB): domain Bacteria; phylum Bacillota; class Negativicutes; order Sporomusales; family Sporomusaceae; genus Sporomusa. The sequence continues at coordinate 21,010 of CAZCEN010000014.1, read as the reverse complement.
GAATTACAGGAAACTATTGCATTTACTATACAATTGGTTTATGCTAAAATGAGGCAATTATTTGGCCTCATTTTTTGTTTGTAAAATAAGGATTTTGCTGTATTTGCTTGCTTATATGAAAAATCAGCATTATAATGACTTATATTTGCCTTTGATTATAATATAACTAGGTGAAAGTAGCTTTTTACCAACACTCGCCCTTATAAGGTAGTTAAGCTTTAAGTGCGGTTAACCGACCGATGGTGGTAAAAAGCACTGAAGCTAAAGTCTATTTATACAACCGATAAGGAGAACCAAGAAAATGGTCTTAAAAATGTTTGTAAAGTTTTCTATGATTGGCTTATCGGGTGTGGGCGTTAATATGGCCGTCTATGTTCCGTTGATGGCCATGGGTGTTAGCTATATGACAGCAGCAGTTATATCATTTTTAGCTGCTGTTACTAATAATTTTGTCTGGAATTTGCTATGGACATTTAAGGGACGGGCTCTTGATAAGAGCCTCAAACGCAAGTATATTACATTCGTAGCGTGCAGTACCGTTAATTTGGTGGCTAATCTTATGATTTTGAGGCTCTTGGTTGAACAGCTGGGTATGAATGCGACATATGCGCAACTCATTGCTATTGGCGCCACCGGGGCTCTTAATTTTGCCCTTAACTATGCAATTACTTTTAGCGACAGACGCAGCAAGCGCGAGGAGGCGGCAACTACGCATGAAGCTTGTAATTATTCCAACATATAATGAGAAGGATAATGTAGGGCAGCTATTGAGTTTGGTATATAGCTATGTACCTGATATTCATGTTTTGGTTGTTGATGATGGTTCACCAGATGGGACCGCGGACCTGATCGAAGGTTTGATGGCCGGGGATCATAAGGGACGGCTATTTATTTTAAAACGGGCAGGAAAGCTCGGATTAGGAACAGCCTATATTGCAGGTTTTAAATGGGCTTTAGAACGGGATTACCAATTTATTTTCGAAATGGATGCCGATTTTTCGCATAATCCTAAATACCTGCCGAAGTTTTTGGAAGCCATCCAGAATTGTGATGTGGTGCTAGGCAGTCGTTATGTAGCTGGCGGCGGTGTAACCAATTGGAGTCTTATCCGCCGGTTTATCAGTTTGGGTGGCAGCTTGTACTCGCGGATTATTCTTAGTATGCCGTTCCATGACTTGACCGGCGGCTTCAAATGTTTTCGCCGCGCTGTATTGGAAACGATTAATCTTGACGATGTCAAGTCAAACGGGTATTCTTTTCAGATAGAGATGACTTACCGGGCTTTCTTATTAGGGTTTACCATTAAAGAAGTTCCTATTGTTTTCGAAGAACGAGCTGAGGGGCAATCCAAAATGTCTTCCTCCATTTTCCGGGAGGCCGTGTTAATGGTATGGAAACTCAGAGCGGCTAAGGATAATCTCAAGATTGCTAAGTAAAAACTAGTAAGCGATAAAGGAGTTTCCCTATGCCAGTTATCCTTTCGCCGGTTAGTGCAACTTGGCTGATTATTATAGGCGGTTCAATCCTCAGGCTTGCGCTAGGAGCCAGTATCGGCCTGGGTGTTGATGAGACCTATGTTACGGCAGTTGCCAGGCAATTTAGTTTGAGTTATTTTGATCATCCGCCACTGCATTTGTGGCTTATTTGGCTGGCCTCGCACGTAACAGGCAGTGAAAATTCTGTAGTATTGCGCCTGCCGTTTATTTTGTTATTTGCTGGTACGACTTGGCTAATGTATCGGCTTACCGCCAGATTGTTTGGTGAATGGGCAGGAGTATGGGCGGCGCTTTTGTTAAATGTGTCTGCTGTATTTGGACTTACCGGTGGTGGATGGCTGCTGCCGGACGGGCCGTTAATGTTTTGCATGATGGCAGTTGTAAATCTGCTCAGCGAACTCTTCTTTTTCCGTGACAGGGGGCAGCTGCTGTTTTTATGGCTGGCCGCCGGTGTATTTCTCGGACTAGGGCTTTTAAGCAAGTACCACGCCGCTCTACTGGCGTTTGGCTTGTTTATTTATTTGATTACCAGCAAAGACAAGCGCAAAGTATTATCAACGGCAGGCCCCTATTTGGCAGTGCTTGTCGCGTTTATCGTGTTTTCACCTGTCTTACTCTGGAATGCGCAGCATGGCTGGGTATCCTTTGTGTTTCAAGGCAGTCGCGGGGCAGTTAGCGGGTTTTATCCCGGAAAAATGCTTGGTAATATTGCCGGACAGGCTGTCTGGGTCTTGCCCTGGATTTGGCTGCCGCTGGCGTGGCAGTTTGTTAAGGGAATTAGCCGTGGTCCTGCCAGCTCTAGATTTGATAGGGTACAGGATAAACACTGGTTTTTATGCTGCTTGGGCGCAGGTCCAATTGTATTGTTTACCCTTGCAACACTATGGGGCGCACAGGGCTTGTTTCATTGGCAGGCTCCGGGTTATTTGCTGATTTTCCCGCTTTTGGGTTATGCCGTCACAGAATGGCTGCGCTTTGGGCGGCGATCAGTTCGTGTGTGGCTTGCGTTTTCCGTTGTTGCTTTTCTGACTATCGCGACTCTGCTCGGCAGTCATACGGCTACGGGCTGGATTAAGAATGCTAAACCTGATTGGTTTACGCAAGGCGATCCGTCCTGGGAGGCGCTCAACTGGGACAGTTTGCCGGGGACTCTGGCAGAACACGGTTTATTAGACAGCTCACTTAAGGTCGATTTTTTGATTTCACAGAATTGGATTGATGCGGGTAAGATTGATTATATAATGGGTGGCAGACTGCCATTACTATGTTTGACTAATGAGCCGCATCATTTTGCTTTTATGCATAATCCTGCTGATTTTCGCGGCAAAAATGCTTTGATTATGGAGCGGAGGAGTGTGGATGAAGTTCAAAAAGGACTAGCTCCTTATTTTGAAACTGTCGAGTTTAAAGGCATTGTTCCAATTTACCGCAGGGGACAGCCTGAGTTTGAAGTAACGGTGTATTACGGACAAAACTTTAAAGGGTACTATCCTTTACCATATGGCTTTAGCGGCGGGTTCGAATAATGGAGGTACTTATCATGCAAGAGAAAGACATGGTTTCCGGCCGCAATAGCTTCTTGCTTCAAAACATGCGGTTTGCGGCCATTGTTGGCATGGTTATGATTATAATTGCTCTTACCGTCAGCCAAAGCGGTATGAATGAAATATTAATTGTTGGCAACTTATTTAGCGGTGTTGGCAATGATCTGTTTTTAGTTGTCAGTAATGGTATTTTATTTTGGGTGGCCTATAAAAAGAACTGCAGAAGTCTTTTTTATCTGGTGCTAAAAGTAGATGCTGCAGTTTGGATAATTGTTCATGCACTCAAATTTATAGATCTTGGTTTATTGAGTTTACGGCCTGGCGGAATTTTGACAGATGGTTTTCCCAGTGGGCATGCAACACATGCATTTACTATGGCATTTATGTTATCTGTGTTTTATCCTCGTATGTCATGGTTATGGTATGGCGGTGCAGTAGCTATTTCCTGGTCGCGGATTGAAACAAGTGCACATACCGGCGTACAGGTAACCGCTGGAGTTATTATTGGTATAAGTTTGGCCTGGTTTTCGGTAAATAATTGGCTTAAACAGAACGATTCATTTTTGCTGCCAGAAAGGAAAGCGCCATGAGAATACTAGATAAATATATTATTACAGAACTAATGTGGCCGTTTATATTTGGTGTGTGCGCGTTCTCAAGTATGTTTATTGGCGGCGGCACCATGTTTCGAATCGCCCAATACATTAGCAAATTCGGCGCATCATTTGCTGTAGTTGCCAAGCTGTTTGTCTACAGCTTGCCTGAGGTCATAGTGATGACTTTTCCTATGTCTATGCTGCTGGCAACACTATTGTGTTACGGCAAACTGTCATCGTCCTCGGAGATTATTGCCATGCGGGCTGCCGGGATAAGTTTTTACCGTCTGGCAACACCTGTACTGATTACAGCATTTTTTATTAGTAGTGTCGCTGTTGCCTTTAACGAAGCCGTAGTGCCTGCAGCTAAAGAGGCTTACAACAGGACCGTAAGTGTAGAGATACAAGGCAATACTAAGCCGAAAAGTCAAGATCATTTGGTCTTGCTGGAAAAATCTAAAGATGGTATTGGCCGGTTGACGTATGCGCGAAAATATGATGGAACAAGTGCGGTTATGCAGCAAGTAACTGTGCAGGAATTCGAAAAAAACCGTCCCGTACGTATCGAGACTGCTGACAAAGCAGTTCGCAGCAATGGCGGGATGTCTCTGGAAAACGGCGCTATCCAAGATATTGTGTCACCTGACAGCACCCGGACAATGTATTTTACCCAGCAGTATCTGCCGACGGAAGAGAAAAAACCTGTGCAGGAGCAAAAACGTAGTGAAGAGATGACAATCCGTGAATTGAAGCAGGTTATTGCCACAATGCCTGCTGGCGATCGCCAAAAATATGCTTATTCGGTAGAATTGCATAAACGGGTTTCTATTCCGGCTGCTTGTTTGTTGTTTGCCTTAGTTGGAGCGCCATTGGCAGTCAGTTCCCCTCGAGCCAGTTCGGCTAGTGGTTTGGGGTATAGTATTATTATTATTTTCCTGTATTACATCGTTATGTCCGTAGGTACGACTATGGGACAAAACGGCGTTATACCGGCAATGCTGGCCGCGTGGCTGCCTAATCTTGCAACATTGGTGCCGGGAATATATTTGCTGCGACGTGCTGCAAGGTAGCACAATCTCTGGATTGAATGAGAATTACGGCAGGCTGAGTTCCGAAGGTGGGACTGTTACGCTGTGTGTGTAGCAGGTTCACCTTTTTCTATTTGGTTTTTTCGAAAAATAGTATATACTTATAGATGTAAAATTGTGGTAGGTGATGACATGGTTATCGGCATTGGTATTGATATTATTGAGATAAAGCGAATTAAGGCGGCTATTGCCCGTGAAGCATTCGTAGAGCGAGTATTTACGTCAGGTGAAGCGGCCTATTGCCGCAGCCGGGGTGTTCAGCAGGCGGCGTCGTTTGCAGCACGCTTTGCTGCGAAAGAGGCGGTGGCCAAAGCACTTGGCAGCGGGTTTGCCGGTGGGAATATCCGGGATATTGAAGTTGTTGGCGGAGGAGGCGAGAGGCCTATAGTGGTGCTGCATGACAAGTTTGCCCGCCTAGCAGCCAAACTTGGTGTTACCGCCATACATATTTCTCTGACTCATGCCCAAGAATATGCAGCCGCACAGGCGGTTTTAGAGGGAGGCGTAAGTAATGCGAGCAGCAACAGCAGCCCAAATGCGGGAGATTGACCGTATTGCTATTAACGACTATGGTATTCCGGGTGTAGTTTTAATGGAAAATGCCGGAGTATCCGTTGTGCGCATGTTAGAGTTAAAATGGGAATCGCTAACTGAGCGGAAATTTTGTATTTTGGCTGGCAAAGGCAATAACGGCGGCGACGGGTATGTAATTGCCAGACACCTTAGTAATCAGGGCGCAAAAGTAAAAGTTTTTTTGCTGGGAGAAAAGACGGATGTAAGCGGTGACGCCCAAATAAATCTTGATATAATTGATAAGATGGGAATAGATACCATTGAAATTAGCAGTGAACGGGACTGGGACAAGGTCAGGGTGGCGGTTACGTTTTCTGATTGTTTAATTGACGCTTTGTTAGGGACAGGTTTTCGCGGTGACGTTAGCGGGGATATGGCGCGGCTTATTGATATTATTAATGCGGCAGGTAAACCGGTCGTTGCGGTGGATATTCCTTCCGGTGTGGAGGCCGATACCGGAAGGGTCTGCGGCAAAGCGGTGCAGGCTTCCTATACAGTTACGTTCGGATTGCCTAAGCCTGGACTAATCTTATATCCGGGAGCGGAATATACCGGAGAACTTACGGTAGCCGATATTGGCATACCGACAGCCGTAATTGCCGGCCAGGATATCAAACAAAATATTATAATGGCAGATGCAGTACGCGCGATAATACCGCGACGCAGTCCGGCGGCCCATAAGGGTATGAGCGGCCGAGTGCTGGTTGTCGCCGGATCGCGTGGTCTTAGCGGTGCGGCCGCCATGGCAGCCGAAGGCGCTCTCAGAGCCGGAGCCGGGCTGGTTACCCTGGCAGCCCCGGGCAGCTTGCAGGATGTTTTAGCAATGAAACTTACCGAAGTTATGACAAAACCGCTTGCAGAAATTGAAGCTGGTTCCATAAGCAGAGAAGCAGTTTCGGATATTATCAGGCTTTCAGCAGGGAACGACGTGCTGGCTATTGGACCGGGTGTTGGCCGGGAAGAGGAAACGGCGGTGGCGGTACGAGAGATAATAACAACGGCAGAGTGCCCAATCGTCATTGATGCCGATGCTTTAAATGCGTTGGCAGGCAATACAAAACTTCTAAATGAGTGTGCAGCTTTGCCTGTATTGACACCGCATCCGGGTGAAATGGCACGGTTAACAGGCCTTTCAACTGAGTCAGTAAATGCTGATCGCATTGCAATAACTCGTCAGGCCGCTGCAGAATGGGGCAGCATTGTGGTAATAAAAGGGGCAAGCACTGTTGTAGCTTTTCCTGATGGTGAAGTATATATTAATACTACAGGGAATGCTGGTATGGCTACCGGCGGCACTGGTGATGTACTCACAGGCATTATTGCAGGATTAATTGCTCAAGGCCTGTCAAGCCACGATGCGGCGGTAGCGGGTGTGTATATTCATGGTTTGGCCGGTGATGTTGCTGCTCAGGCCGGTCGGATCGGTATGGTTGCCACCGATTTACTAAAGGCAGTGCCAGCAGCATTGTACGGAATAAGCAGCTATTAAAGTATATAAAAAAAGTTGACATTGATATATAACTGCTTATATAATAATAGTATCTTTGAATATGCTCCATACTGGCGGGGGTGATGGTGTGGCCGAGTTACGGCGAATAATGATTAGTATTCCAAATGCATTGTTACAAGAGGTTGACGGCATAATAGCTATGGATAAGTTAAGCCGGAGCCAATTTGTTAGAGAAGCCATGCGTCTTTATATTGAAGAACGCAAGCGGAAGGCAGTACGTGATATGATGAAAAAAGGGTATCAAGAAATGGCAGTTATTAACCTTACTCTAGCTGAGGAAGGATTAATGGCTGATGTAGACACATTTGAATTGATGCCGGGCTTGTTGGCGGAGCGTGAATAGAGATGATTGTTAAACGCGGGGATATATATTATGCCAACCTTAGTCCTGTTGTTGGTTCAGAACAAGGTGGCCACAGGCCGGTTCTGGTAATTCAAAATGATGTCGGCAACAAGTATAGTCCGACAATTATTGTTGCGGCTATCACTTCACAGATATCTAAGGCCAAGCTGCCCACTCACGTTGAAGTTAGCGCCAGTCAGTATAATCTGGAGAAGGATTCGGTTATTCTGCTTGAACAGCTGCGGACGATTGATAAGCGACGGCTACGGGATAAAGTAACACATTTGAGCGAAGAGATAATGAATAAGGTAGACGAAGCCATTCGGATAAGTATTGGCTTGGTTCAGTTGTAAGGCTAGGTGTAGGCGGGAAACTGCCTATTTTTAGTTTTAGGCTGGTTAAATGCCCGGACGCGGTTTGGGCGTAACCAGTCTGTTGCAGGGTATAGGATACATAGGGAGAGGATACGAATGAATAAATTATATAAATGGTCATGGTTGGCTATTGCTGTAACAATATTTGCGCTTGTCATCGCGACTGGCTGCGGCAATACTAATAAAACAGCGCAGTCTGACAATAAACCGCCGTCTGCTGCGGGGGGAGCACCGCTAACCGTTAAGGTGCTTGACATCGGGCAAGGTGATGCTATTCTTATCCGCACTAAGGATCAGGTAGTACTAGTTGACACCGGGGATGTTCCAACAAAGGAAAAATTGGTTAGTATGTTAAAAAGCCAAGGGATAAACAGCATTGATAAGCTTATTATTACCCACCCACATGCCGACCATCTTGGTGGGGCCGAGGCTGTTTTTGACAATTTTACCGTTAAACAGATATACGATAGCGGCCAAAAAACTACATCAAATGTATATAAACAATATTTGATGCAAATAAAAAAGAAAAATATTCCGTTTACTGTGGTTACTGCAGGTATGACTATTGACCTCGGCAACGAGACGGTGCTAAAGGTATTGGCACCTGATAAGCAGCTTTTTACCGGTACTGAATCTGATTTAAACAATAATTCTATTGTTGCCAAGCTGGTTTATGGCGGATTTTCTATGCTGTTGACCGGCGACGCTGAAAAAGAATCGGAAGAACGGATGCTGCAAAATGATGCCGCTGGTTTGAAAAGTACCTTGTTAAAGAGCGGGCACCATGGCAGTAAATCCTCTTCGTCTGTAGCGTTTTTACAAGCGGTAAAACCGGAAGCGGCACTTATCTCATTGGGAGCAAACAATGATTATCATCACCCGCATCCGTCAACGTTAAAGAAATATAACGAAAATAAGATAAAAGTATATCGCACAGATACTGATGGTACTCTGACTGTTACGACAGATGGAAAAACCTATACTATTACTAAGGAGCGATAGTACATGGAGATCAAAGCTGTAGTTGATAGATGGGAAGAAGACAAGGCTATACTGTTAGTCGGCGAGACGGAAACCAGGGTAGTATGGCCGAGGAATTTATTGCCAAAGGCAACGGAAGGGGATATTTTGGCAATACACATTGACGTTGACACTGTTGCAACCCAGCAGGCCAGGGCCGAAGCCGATGAGTTGTTTGAACAAATTCTCCGACAAAATAACGGAGAACCCGGAAATAATAAGGAATAATTTGCAAATTTTAGGCATATATTTTCTTTTTTGAGCATTTGTGACTCAAGTCTTGCAGGAATTTTGACATAAAACACGAATTTATAAAGGACACTTTCGCGGTTTGGAGGTGCCTTTATTGCGAAAAATAGTTTTGTTTCTTGTTTTGGTTATCCTGATGACATCCTGGACAAGCGCATTTGCTGCTTCGCCGAGTGTGGCGGGAGCCAAGCCGGCTATTGCTTTGCCCAAACTTACTTCTTATCAGCAAACAGGGACGACGTATGGTGTCACCCGTGCTCAAGAATTAAGCAAAGTGAGATGGGCAAACCATACGGATGCTGTCACAGGAGCTGCTTCACTGAGATTGGTTATGGATGTATCCGGGCCTGCAGAGGCCAGTGGAGTAGTAACTTCAGCACCCACGCCGCGTCTTGTAGTGACAGTCAAGGGGACGGTGCCGGGAAAAGAAGTAGAGGATCTGGATTTCGATGGGAAGATTGTAGACAAAGTTGCTTTTAACGTTAGTGGCCAGGATACCAGAGTGGTATTAGATTTGCCGCAGGCGCTCGAAGATTCCGATTACCGGATATTTACTTTGCCTAGTGATGCGAAAAATAACAAGCCGTTCCGGGTAGTTATCGACATTAACAAACCTTTGCCGCTGCCTGATTTTTCTTTTACTGCAGGTTTGCAAAATAAGGTGATTGCGATTGACCCCGGTCATGGCGGTAGTGATCCAGGAGCCATTGGTCCTAGCCGGGTACAAGAAAAAACGGTAACCTTGGCGGTGGCACAGAATGTTAAATCTCTACTGGAAAAAGCAGGTGCTAGGGTTGTTATGACTCGCCAAAATGACCAGGATGTTTTTGGTCCGAATGCTTCTGCTGTTGATGAACTTAAGGCAAGGTCAAGTATTGCTAATGTACGTAATGCTGACGTATTTGTAAGTATTCATGCCGATTCTTTCACCGACCGCAGCGTAGGTGGTACTTCGACGTACTATTATCAGAAAACCAAGTATGATGCCATGTTGGCGAAAGCTTTACAGGCAAATCTGATGGATGCCGGTAACCTTCAGGACCGCCGGGCCAATCCCGCTAACTTTTATGTAATTAAGCGAACTCGAATGCCGGCTGCACTTGTAGAACTGGCTTTCATTTCTAACCCGAATGAAGAGAAACTGCTTAACTCACCTGATTTTCAGCAAAAAATGGCTCAAGGAATAGTGCGGGGGCTTGAACGCTTTTTTAGTCAAGCCGCCAAGCCAAACTAGAAGAGGTGGGTATTATGCGAAATCAAGTCAAATTTTTATTGTTGGCTTTAACCATAGCCTTAACCGTGGTGATTTCCGGCTGTGACCAAGCAGCCCCGGCGGTCAGTCAGCCAACACCTGATACACCGCCAAAAACAGTAGAACAAACCCAGCCGGGTAACGCAACTCAAAAACCGGAACCAACGATGCAGATTGTTGTTTACCATGCTACTCGAGATGCTATGCGTCTTGTTGGAGAACCGCATAAAGTGCCGCTTAACAGTCATCCGGCGCGTACTGCTATCGAATTGTTGATTGCCGGGACCCAGAATCCCCAGCTTGTAAGTGTTATGCCAACAGGAGTTAAGCTCAAGAATGTAACAGTAAAAGACCATGTGGCATATGTTGATTTTGATGATAAATTGATCAAAAACAATATAGGCGGTTCAACGAGTGAAATCTTGCTGGTGGGGGCCATAGTCAATACGCTCACAGAGTTTCCCGACATTCACAAAGTACAGATTTTGGTTGATGGTAAAAAGATTGAAACAATCGCCGGTCACACTGATGTTAGTGAACCTTTGAGCCGGTCAGAACAAATAATTAAGAAATAATAAAAGCAGCAGTTCTTCGACGAAGAACTGCTGCTTTTTATTATTTCGGATTCACGTTGTCGATACGATTTAGAGCTAAGCCATGTTTACGCAGCTTTTTTAATATAGCAGTATGCGATAGGCCTAAGGAAGCGCCTAATTGGCGCGATGTGGTATGCCTAGCCAGAGCTTTAACAAGCACGTCACGTTCTACCTCGCTCATTATTTCATCAAGTGTGCGATTATATGCAGGGATCGTGGCGGCAGTCGAAGCCGGTGTGTAGTCCTGGTCAAAAATAATATTTTCAGCAAAAATTGTATTGCCAAGAGTAATATTTACAGCTCTTTCAATAACGTTTTCCAGTTCGCGAATATTGCCGGGCCATGGATAGCCGGCCAGTTTTTCTTGAGCGGTTTGGCTAATTTCTGTAGTCTCTTTATGCAGACGCGCTGCACATCTTTTGAGGAAAAATTCAGCTAAGAGGGGAATATCATCCCGTCGCTCGCGCAGCGGTGGGACGAATAACGGAATTACGTTAAGCCGGTAATAGAGGTCTTCGCGAAAGCCTCCTTTACTAATCATACTTTCCAGATTGCGGTTGGTGGCAGCTAGAATGCGCACATCGACAGGAATTTCCCGCGTACTGCCGATGCGACGAACTTTTCCTTCCTGCAAAACACGTAAGAGCTTGGCTTGCAGGTGAGAGGGGATTTCTCCGATTTCATCCAGAAAAATAGTACCGCCGTTGGCAAATTCAAATAAACCGTGTTTGCCGCCTTTCGCAGCACCTGTAAAGGCACCGTCTTCATAGCCAAATAGTTCACTTTCCAGCAAAGTGTCGGGAATGGCGGCACAGTTTAAAGGGACAAAGATTTTAGTACTCCTGGTAGAAGCTGCGTGTAAAGCCCTGGCAATGAGTTCCTTACCCGTACCTGTTTCACCTCTGATAAGTACGGTTGACTCGCCTTTGGCAATTGATTTAGCCAGGTTGACAACCCGGCGCATGGCCTGACTGGTAAAGAGTATTTCGTCAAAAGTGATCTGCAATTGGCCGGTCACAGTGTAAACCAGTTCTCTGACGGCACTAATATCTTTGATAATAGTTACCGCACCAATAATACGGCCTGTTTTATCAATAATAGGGCGGCCGCTTGATAGATAATGACTTTTTGTTTTTTCGAGAACAATTTCCCGATTGTTATATAGTGTTCCATAATGTAATGTGTCTAATAGGGGGCCGTCTGCGGGAAAGATATTTTCAAACGGTTGGCCGATAACATCTTTGGCAGGTATACCAACGATTTTTTCGGCGGCTGGGTTATATTGGGTAATTCGCTGTTCGAGATCAATACTGATGATTCCATCACTTATTGATGTCAGCACGGCATTTAACTGTTCAGCACGTTCCTGATGCGGCATGAGGTTTATTTCATTTACGGCAGTTATTTGCGGGATGGTTCGCAATTCATCAATAAGACGGGTTTTATCCGCAGACTTAAGTGCTTTGATTTCCATGTAGACATTATTCAGTTCCATTTCTATGGAGATAATATTTATTTGCCTGGCTGCTAGCACCTGAGATATGTCAAACACTAGCCCGACTCTGTCAATATTGGAGATCTTTAATCGCAGATTTTCCATCCTACCCCTCCTGGCATTTAAAGCCTAATGTGGAATAAATTTGATGTCGTTATCGAAATTCCTTCGTTTCATACAACTTTTTTTCAGGCTGTGGTATACTAACTTTGCAGGAAATGTTTGCATAAAAGAGAATTTATTAGAAACATTATGCAGCCTTAGAGGGTGGTATTTTAATGAATGAGCTTAATGAGTTGGGAGAGTTCGGTCTAATAGATTTAATTAAACAAGATACTATTAATAATCACGGCAATGTGATTGTTGGCATTGGTGACGACGCTGCCGTGCTTTTGCCCGCACCCCGACAATTGCAATTATTGACGACAGATATGTTGGTGGAATCAGTACATTTTGATTTGACAACGACAACTCCTTGGCAGCTTGGGTATAAAGCCATTGCAGTTAATGTAAGTGATATAGCCGCTATGGGTGGGGCTCCCCGTCATGCGGTAGTGTCTCTGGCTTTACCTAAATCCACGCCAGCGGAATTTGTCGTAAGTTTATATCAGGGTATGAAAGAAATTTGCCACGAATTTGGTGTTAATATTGTTGGCGGAGATACTGTTTCTAATTCGCACGGTCTTGTTATCAATGTGACTGTTGCCGGAGAGGTTGAGCCTGCTAATTTGGTTCGCCGTTCAGGCGCACAGCCGGGAGATATTGTTGCAGTGACTGGTTTTCTTGGTGATTCAGCGGCTGGTCTGGCTTTACTTAGCGCGGGTGAATGGGAAGACTATGATTTTGCGTGGCCATTAGTTACGGCTCATTTAACACCCAGGCCCCAGGTTAGCGCAGGCCAACTATTGGGTAGTAATGGTGCCACCAGTATGGATGACATTAGCGACGGGCTGGCGAGTGAGGTACATGAGATTGCCAAAGCCAGCAATGTGGGTATACGATTGTACGCTGAAGAGATTCCTATAAGAAATGAATTAAAAGAGGCGGCTAAGGCGCTGGACAAGCCGGCGCTGGATTATGCTTTGTATGGCGGAGAGGATTTTCAACTGGTATTCACTATGGAGCCGCACCAATTCGAGATTCTGACAGCCTCACAACCGAAATTTTCTTGGTTCAAAGTGGGTGAAGTAGTTACCGCGGACCAAGGGGTAACGCTTGTTGATGAAGAGGGAAATGTTCAAATATTGGAAGCGCGGGGTTACAACCATTTTCGCCAGGAGGAATAACAGGTATGTTAGTATTTAAAACGTCATCTGAAGAAGAAACATATGCATTTGGACAAAATCTAGCTAAGTTGCTGAAAGCCGGGGATGTTTTATGTTTGTCCGGCAATCTCGGTGCAGGTAAGACTTTGTTAAGCCAGGGAATAGCAAATGGACTCAAGGTAGCTGAAGCAGCCACCAGTCCTACTTTTACTGTACTTAATGTTTATGAGGGAATGACCGGGAAGGGTCAGGAACTTTCTATATATCATTTTGATTTATACCGTCTGGAACACCCGTCGGAACTTGCAGATATTGGTTTTGACCATTATGTGGAAGCCGATGGTGTAGCGATTATAGAGTGGCCGGAGAAGTTTGCTGAATTTTTGCCCGAGAAACGCTTATGGATTACTATCAAATATGGCGAGACTGCAAATGAACGGGTTATTCATGTTAAGGCTGATGGTTCGCGGTATACAGAGTTTTGTGAGGAGTTGAAACAGATTGCCCATTCTTGCTATCGATACAGCCACCCTTGTGTCTAGCGTGGCCATTGCCACTTACGATACGCTGGTGGCTGAACTTACTATTCAGACCCGGAAAACCCATTCTGAAAGACTTATGCCACACATAGCCAGCCTTTTATCAATGGCTGAAATGTCACAGAGCAGTCTTAAGGCGGTTGCTGTAAGTATTGGTCCGGGTTCTTTCACCGGTCTTAGAATTGGCTTGGCTACGGCCAAGGCTTTATCTTATGCACTTCAGATTCCAATAATCGGTGTACCCACTTTGGCAGCTTTGGCCTTTGCCTGCCCGGCGCCGGGCGTGCTTCTGGCGCCTATGCTCGATGCCCAAAAGGGAAATGTTTATCTGGGCTTATATGAATGGCAAAACGGTACAATTACAGAAGTTGAACCGCCGCGAGTAGTGGGGTTTGATGAGGCTCAGAACGAACTTAGCCGGCAGCAACGGCCTGTTTTGATGCTGGGAGAAGCTGCAGTTATGTATAAAGAAACTATTTTGTATCCGGCACCGCCACATGCAGTTATGCCGCGTGCCGGCAGTGTGGCTGTCTTGGCACAACAGATGTATGCACAAGGGGTGCGGCATGATGTTGCTACTCTGGAACCGCTATATATTAGACGTTCAGAGGCCGAAGAGTTATGGGAACGGCGGCAATCCCGGGAGTGCCGGTAATGAACGAAATAAGTATCAGGTGCATGCAATCTATGGACATTGATGCTGTGCTGGTAGTGGAAAATAAAGCGTTTACTACGCCTTGGTCGCGTGCTGCTTTTGAAGAGGAGGTCGGCAACAACGATTTAGCGCATTACCTGGTGCTTGTCGATGGCGATAAGGTTGTGGGATACGCCGGTTTTTGGCTTGTTATTGATGAAGCTCATGTTACTAATATTGCCCTTGATCCCGAGTACCATAGCAAGGGCTTGGGTACGCTCTTATTGGAGCACATGATTGTTACTGCAAAACTATTAGGGGCAGTCAGTATGACGCTGGAAGTTCGCCCCTCAAACGCCGCCGCGAGAAAGCTATATTCAAAGCGCGGCTTCGTTGAACGAGGCATACGTCCCAACTACTACGCCGAACTAGGAGAAGACGCAATAATAATGTGGCTAGACAAATTGTAAAAAATGAATTTTAAAATATCTTAAAAAAACTCTAAAAAAAGCCTCCCAGCCCGAAACTCGTTAGAAATGTCCAGCTACGATGCGCGATGAGGACG
>CAZCEN010000014.1:0-5771 GCA_964497205.1 uncultured Sporomusaceae bacterium | reverse complement strand
AATACGATATGCAGCAGTTCGCAAAAGGGTGACAAAAGCAGAGGGGCGGCTTAGAGCCGCCCCATGCTTTACAATTTATTGGAGAGTAGATTCATACTGCTCGATCATTTTACGAACCATATGACCGCCTACACGACCACAGTCGGCAGAAGTCATAGTAGACCAACCTTGGCTACGAACGCGCTCGGAAATTCCTAATTCATTAGCTACTTCCATTTTCATACGGTCAAGTGCGTTTTCAGCTCCAGGATTAACAGGTTTATTCGAGCGTGCCATATTTCGCACCTCCTTTCCCGGACTGTGTGTTGCTGTCCTTGATTTTAATTTGGCTTACTTTCATGATTAAAATACATTTTTCGAGCATGTAATAATTAGCAGATATTTGATGGAGGTCTACAGGTATGTCTCAAAGTTTGACCTTGGCTTTAGAAACAAGTTGTGATGAAACTTCGGCTGCCGTTGTTGCTAACGGACGTACAATCTTAGCCAATATTATTTCTTCGCAAGTTCCAACCCACCAAAAATTTGGTGGTGTTGTGCCGGAAATTGCATCCCGGAAGCATATTGAAAATGTTATTCCGGTAATTGATCAAGCCTTAAAAGAGGCCGGCACTACGCTGAACGCTGTTGATGCTATCGGTGTTACTTACGGCCCGGGATTAGTTGGGGCATTGCTTGTTGGTGTTGCTACAGCTAAAACGCTGGCTTTTGCTCTTAACAAACCGCTGATTGGCGTAAATCATTTGGAGGGTCACATTTTTGCCAATTTCCTTGCGCATCATGAGCTTAAGCCACCATTTGTAGCTTTGGTAGTTTCGGGGGGGCATACGTCGCTCATTCACGTCAAAGATTACAACGAGCTTGTATTATTAGGACAAACCAGGGATGACGCCGCCGGTGAAGCCTTTGATAAAATTGCCCGGGTTATGAATTTTCCTTACCCTGGCGGTCCGCATATTGATAATGCCGCCAAACAAGGTAATCCGGAGGCAATTGTATTTCCGAGGGCTTTTGCCGGGCAAAATGGAGAAAATAAGTTTGCGTTTAGCTTCAGCGGACTTAAATCGGCAGTGTTAAATTATTTAAACAGTGCTTCTCAACGCGGCGAGATAGTAAATATAGCAGATGTTGCTGCAAGTTTTCAGGCAGCTGTTGTCGATGTATTGGTTAAAAAAGCTATAGCTGCGGCAGAATATGTCGGCGTTAATAAAATTGTTTTGGCCGGCGGAGTGGCGGCTAATTCATCACTACAGGCTGAATTGGCAAGTGCGGCTGAAAAGCAGGGTTTTACCCTTTTTTATCCGCCGCCGGTGCTATGCACTGACAATGCAGCAATGATAGCCTGCCGTGCTTATTATCAATATTTAATTGGTGATTTTGCCGACCTTAACCTTAATGCAGTACCGTCGCTCAAATTAGGTCTCAGATAGCTGTGGACAAAAATAAAACGACAATTGTGGATAATGTGGGTAAGTTACAATTGTGTTACGAAAATCGCTAATAAATCGACAAAGTAACTGTGAATAACTCTGTGGATATTGTGGATAACGCGGGGGATAACTTGTTATATGGGTGTGGGTAAAGTTACATACCGGTAACTTTATTAAATTGAGACCAGATAACAAGGAATTTTTCGGGTTACAGTTGAATACATAAAGATTAGCAGCTTGGCTTGTTTCTTTGGGACAGGAGGTACTATCTGATGGGTGTGGCTGCAGATATTTGCCGGAAAATCACAGCATTGACTTCAAATCAAACGCAGATAATCGATAATGCAACAAATGTATTAGGATTGGCTGCTGATCTTGCTCATGCCCAGGTGACATTATATGCTCCTGCCCGTAACGAGAATTTCCTGGTTCTTGTGGCTCAAGTTAAGCCTAATACCAGTTACATTGAGGTTAAACCCAATATTTTGGGAACTACTGTCCAGGCCAGCGAAGAACCACTGGTGTGGCGTACATTGGTTTCAGGTGTCACCATTGCCGGACAACGTGAGTGGGCGCTTGGCATGGAAGCGCTTGAGATGCAAGTTTTTCCTATCAAAGATGCATCTGGTGTTATCATTGCTGCAGCTAGTTTTGAGACAAACAGCCAAGAAGCAAGTGCTGATGGTCACAGCATGTTGGTCGCCACGGCTTATATGCTATTGACAATGGCTGCTGCCAGCAGCGAAACTATGAGCCGATCAGTTTACCGGCCGCTAGGTACTCGTGATGGCATTGTTGTAATTGACGAACGTGGTCATATCACATTTGCCAATCCGTCAGCCGTTGGCATTTATAAATTGCTAGGCGCTAACCGGATTATTGGCAGGAGGGTATCTGATCGTCAAGTCAATATGAAACTTGCGCAGCACGCTTATTCTACCGGACAGCCACAGGAAAAAGAAATGGAAGCAGGCAATTTGGTTCTGGTGCAAAGGGCTATCCCGGTTTTTTCCAATGGTTCGGTGATACGTACCATATTTATTATTGGCGATGTTACAGAGATTAGAAAAAAAGAAAAAGAGTTGTTGGTAAAATCAGCAGTTATTCAAGAAATTCACCATCGGGTAAAAAATAATCTGCAGACGATTGCCAGCCTGCTGCGGCTGCAAGCAAGACGTACCAAAACGCCGGATGTAAAAGCGGCACTTAGAGAAAGTGTAAACCGGATTTTAAGTATATCTGTAGTGCATGAATTTTTATCCCAGCAAGATAGAGAATTTATCGATGTGGCGGAAGTTACCAAGAACATTCTTGATTTAGTTATCCAGAATATGCTTGAGCCTGATTTTAATATTGAAACAGTACTTAATGGACAGACGGTAATATTACCCTCTGAGCAGGCCAGCAGTTTAGCTTTGGTTATCAATGAGCTAATTCAAAACTCTATTGAACACGGTTTTGTTGGACGCAAAGAAGGTCTTATTGGCGTAGACATCACAACAACACCGGAAAGTTATCAGATAGATATTTATGATAACGGTATTGGCCTTCCTGAAGATTTTAGTCTCCAAAATACCAGTAGTTTGGGCTTGCAGATTGTCCGGACATTGATAGAGAACGATCTTGGGGGGGAGTTCCGCCTGTTTTCCCGTGCCGGAACCCATGCTTTTGTTACAATTCCCCGGCAAATGGAAGGCTCTAAAGAGGCGAAGGAGGAATAGCATGGACGCTTTGCGGATAGTGATAGCCGATAATGAATCAATTATCAGAATGGATCTGAAGGAAATTTTAGAAGAAGCCGGTCATACCGTAGTAGGAGAGGCTGCGGATGGTGTTAAAGCCGTTGAATTAGCTCGTAAATTTCATCCTGACCTTGTTATAATGGATATCAAGATGCCTGAAATGGATGGAATTACGGCTGCGAAAATAATTTCTAATGAGAAGTTGGCACCAGTACTGTTATTGACTGCTTTCAGCCAGAAAGAAATTGTGGAAAAGGCCAAAGATTCAGGGGTATTGGCTTATTTAGTCAAACCAGTTAAAGAGGCTAATCTATTTCCGGCGATGGAGATTGCTTTGTCCCGTTTTCAGGAGTTTGCCGAGTTAGAACGGGAACTGGAAGAAGTTAAAAATTCGCTTGAAACCAGAAAGGTTCTTGACAGGGCTAAAGGCATTTTGATGGATGCGTATAGCTTGACTGAGAGTGAAGCATACCGGCGTATTCAGCAGTACAGTATGAGTAAGCGGAAATCAATCGGGGAAGTGGCTGCTGCTATTGTCGAATCAGCTACCCGTAAACGATAATAAAGTTATTTTCTGTCAAGGCGAGGCTAGAATGGTCTCTGCCTTGATTTTTTCTAAGAACTTTTAAAAATTTTTATAGATTTTTTCTTAAATCCACTTGATTTTTTGGAGGGAATTTTATATTATAAATTATGGAATTAGCACTCAACTCTAGTGAGTGCTAACAAAAAAGTTAACTATATAACACACTATAAAGGGAGGTTCTTTTCATGATTAAGCCATTAGGCGACAGAGTAGTTATTGAAGCTTTGGCAAAGGAGGAAGTTACCAAAAGCGGTATTGTTCTTCCGGACACTGTTAAGGAGAAGCCGCAAGAAGGTAAGGTTGTGGCTGTAGGTACAGGCAGAACTCTGGAAAATGGCCAAAAGGTTGCTTTAGACGTTAAGGTTGGCGACAAAGTCATCTTCTCCAAATACGCTGGCACTGAAGTTAAAGTTGAAGGCAAAGAGTACCTCATCATTAATGAAAGAGACATCCTGGCTATAATTGAATAATTAGCCTAATTATATTATAAAGTGAAAGGTAGGTAATACATAAATGGCTAAACAAATTCTGTTTGACGAAGATGCACGCCGCGCGCTCGAGAGAGGCGTAAATGCGCTTGCTAACGCTGTTAAAGTTACTTTAGGACCTAAAGGCCGGAACGTAGTTCTTGATAAGAAATTTGGCGCTCCAGCTATCACCAACGACGGTGTAACCATCGCTCGTGATATTGAGTTAGAAGATCCGTTTGAAAATATGGGTGCTCAGCTTGTTAAAGAAGTTGCTACCAAAACCAACGATGTTGCTGGTGACGGTACTACCACCGCTACTTTACTTGCTCAAGCTATGATTCGCGAAGGCATGAAAAACGTAGCTGCCGGCGCTAACCCAATGATCATCAAAAAAGGTATTCAACAAGCCGTAACCGTACTTGTTGAAGAAATTAAGAAAAGCTCCAAGAAAGTTGAAACCAAGGACGCTATTGCTCAGGTTGCTTCTATCTCGGCTGCTGATGAAGAAATTGGCTCTTTAATTGCTGAAGCTATGGAAAAAGTGGGCAAAGACGGTGTTATCACTGTCGAAGAGTCTAAAACCATGGGTACTGATCTGGATGTTGTAGAAGGTATGCAATTTGACCGTGGCTACATCTCCCCTTACATGATTACCGATGCTGACAAAATGGAAGCTGTTTTAAATGATCCTTACATTCTTATTACTGACCGTAAGATTGGTGCTATTGCCGACTTACTGCCTGTATTAGAAAAAGTAGTTCAACAAGGCAAAGAACTCTTAATTATTGCCGAAGACGTAGAAGGCGAAGCACTTGCTACCCTCGTTGTAAACAAACTTCGCGGCACATTCCGCGCTGTTGCTGTTAAATCTCCTGGCTTTGGCGATCGCAGAAAAGCTATGCTGGAAGATATCGCTATCATCACTGGCGGCGCTGTTATCACCGAGGAACTCGGTCGCAAGCTTGACAGTGTAACTATGGAAGATCTTGGCCGTGCCCGTCAAGTTCGTGTATCGAAAGAAGAAACCACTATTGTTGACGGCAGCGGTGCAGTGGAAGAAATCAAAAAGCGTGTCAACCAAATCCGCGCGCAAATTGAAGAAACCACTTCCGATTTTGACAAAGAAAAGCTTCAAGAGCGTCTGGCTAAACTTGCTGGCGGCGTAGCCGTTATCCAAGTTGGCGCTGCTACCGAAGTTGAACTTAAAGAGAAGAAACTGCGTATTGAAGATGCTCTTAACGCTACCCGCGCTGCTGTTGAAGAAGGCATCGTCGCTGGCGGCGGCACCACCTTCATTGACATTCAAGCAAGCCTTGACAGCATTAAACTTATTGGCGATGAGAAAACCGGCGTTGAGATTGTAAAACGTGCTATCGAAGAACCAGTTCGTCAAATCGCTAACAACGCTGGTCTGGAAGGCTCCGTTGTTGTTGAGAACGTTAAGAAAGCCGGTAAAGGTAAAGGCTTCAACGCTCTGAGCGAAGAATATATTGACATGATCGGTGCTGGTATTGTTGACCCGGCTAAAGTTACTCGTTCAGCG
>CAZCEN010000013.1:5722-26646 GCA_964497205.1 uncultured Sporomusaceae bacterium | reverse complement strand
GTGGTTTGGTCCGGCCTGGCAGCTTGCGGAGTGCTTGCTTGATTGTCCGTTTGCGCGGCTGCCTGATTGTCTGCCTGGGCAGCAGGCTGGATTACCGGCTGCGTGTCTCCCGTCTCTGTATTTTGCGGCGTTATTGCCGAAGTATTGCCAGTCGCAACGATTGGTTTAACATCCATGGCTATTTCCGTCCTCCCTATTCAGGTATACACTGAATCTTCCACTATTGCTATTATTCCGTTCTTCCGGCAGCTTTCCTTCTATAACTATGACTTTTGCGTTTACTCATTATTTAACCTTAACATAACACACAATATCCAGACAATACATAAACTATAGTAAAACCCAAAAGGAGGCAACGTAATGGCCAGTTTCCAACAAATGCTCTCCGGCCGCGAGAAACGGCAAGCCCCAATAATTCAATTTGTTCCCGGACAGACGCTAACTCCATGTTATTTTTTGATCCAAGTTGAGCCAGCCATCCGGCATGGACTGAAAGAACTGGAAGAAACCAGTCCCCGTCACGCTATGACCGAACTTGCGCTTATAACCTATTTAATGGGTATGGGCTTTGATTATCGTACCGCGAAAGCAATTGTAGAGTCCTGGGAAAGCGATGAATCCCTGGCAACACAAGGACTATTGACTGCGGAGTAAGTCGTACGGACTGCCTGTCCCCTCATGCGAACAACAATTGCCACGCGTTTTGCAATAACGAAAATTCTCGTTAACGCAGGTTAGCGTGGCAATTGTTTATTTCTTAGTTAATCAATTACGGTAATTAGCTTACCAAACAAATCTTTGTTGGCTTTAATTTTTTGTTCTCCGCCCATAACACACAGACAGTTGGCCTCCATAACAGCCTCAACAATATCAGCCAGTTTCTTAATATCCTTTTGCCTGGTTGCCAAAATTTCATCGCGTTCTTGCTGCAGATCGGCTTGACTGATATTGCGAATATATGCGACATCGGCGCGTTCGCCTTTCATCTGGGGTGTTAACGGCGTATCCATGGTACTCATGGTGCCAATGATATATTTGGTCATTTCCCGTTTACTTACATTCTGGTTAGTGAAGTTGTTCAGATAGTCAACCGTTTCATCATATACCTTGAGTGTATCTGCCAGATTGGGATCCCGGTAGGAGCCAAATATCACATTGCCGCTGCGGTCAAACTGAGCGAACGCGCCATACGCTCCGCCCTGAACCCGGATTCGATTCCAGAGATAGTCATACCGCAAAATGGTCTCAAGCACTTTCATGCTGCCGTGGAAATCAAAACCTAACCGGCGGAAATTGCCGCCTTTGGCAACATACTGCACTTTGCCGGAGGTTAACAGAGCCTCATTACGGATATCGGGTTGGAAGCTGTATTTTACCGGTTTGAACTGTCTTGTTCCCAATTTTTCTAACAAATTGGGGAAACTCCGGACAAAGGTTTTATACTCCTTATCATCGCAGGTTATACCGACAAGCAAATTATCGCGGTTGAACACGGTTTGAGCCACAGCCGCCAAGTTCCGTCCAATCTCCCGTACCTTCGCATCGAGGTCTTGCTCGAGTTCGGCAATAAATTTATAGTAAGTCAGTTGGCCAACTTCGTTAAACTTGGCTACGGGAGAAATATAGGATAACAATCTGCTGGCGACTACCTGCTGACCCCGGCGGAATATAGCCGTATCCCAAACCGCTTTGAGTTCACGGATGATTTCTTTGAGACGCCCGGCATCCTTAAACAAGCTGCCTCCGGTTACATCACCGAGCAAGTTAAACATTTCCGGCAGTTTCTTGACAAGTGCTTTGGCTTTGACCCTAAACATCGGTGTAAACGTTTGGTCATCGCCGCTTTCGGAGAAGGCTAACACGTCATAGTTAAAACCGCCTGTATGAATATTAATTTCCTTAGCTAACTCGGTATATGGGTATGTTTCGGTATCAACCTTACCTAAGATATCGGCAAGTAAAAATAGATAGGGCAAATCAGATTCGGCTACCGCACCGGTATTAAAGTATAGGTTTACATAGGCAATTTGATTGGTAAACATAGGATGGAGAAGTACGGGCAGGCCTTGTTCTTTCTGCTCGCTTATTACCAATTCTTCGGTTTTGGGGTCAATATCTTTTAAATCCAGAAGGGGAATTAATTCCAACTTTTCCGGAGCATCCGGAGTTTCCTGGCGTGTCTTAAGTGCCTGGGTCTGTTTAACAAGTCTCTCAAGCTCCGCCTTGTTGAGACTGGCTTTGTACTTAGCCAGTTTATCCTTAAGTTCAGCCGCTTTTTGCCTGCTAATCTCACCATTGGGCTGTAACGCCACTAACGCTTGATGAGGATTATCCAAAAGACAAGTCTTGATTAACTTTTCAAAATAACCTGTTTTGAAATTGCGTTTTATTTTGTCAAGCACGGGTTCATAGGCCAAGTGAATTAAAGGATCTTCATCGTACAGCCAGCTGTCTAAGCATTTCATGTTATAGACAAGCCCTTTAGGACGGTTGCCATAGTTGGCTTCCCGCAAGTGGAATTCAAAAATATTAACAGACGATTCGACCAGTTTTTTATCCAGGCCCTCGTCAGCCAGCTTTTTCAATTCAGCATAAATCGTAGTTTTAAAAGGTTCTACCTGGTCGGGGTTCGCACCGCTTACGCCAAAAGTCATCGTTGGCTGCAGAATACTCTTACTATAGCTGCCGAAAACCTCTTTACCCAACCCGGCATCCAGAAGCGCCTTCTTAAGCGGTGCAGCCGGTGTTTCCAAAAGAATATGCTCTAGTATCATGAGTCCCAGGTAGCTTTCCGGATCAATCGCCTTGCCTGCGGCAATATTGAGGGTAATAAATGTTTTATCCTTTTTGGACTCGTCAGGCGATACCGGGTAATCAACAATTTTTACCACGGTTTCGGTAAACGGTTTTTGCAGCGGAATCTCGGAATCAACTTTGCTTACGGTAAAATCTTTCAGGTATTCTTCATGGATAAATTTAAGATTATCTTCTAAGTCCATGTCGCCATAAAGGAAGATATAGCTATTGGATGGGTGATAATATTTTTTGTGAAAAGCCACAAATTGTTTTTGCGTAAGTTCCGGAATATATTCGGGGTCCCCACCGGACTCTACGCCATACGTGGTATCCGGGAAAAGCGCGGCAAAAATTTGATGTTCCAAGAGTGCGTCGGGAGAGGAAAAAACGCCTTTCATTTCATTATAGACGACACCTTTATAAGTAAGTTCGGCCTCTTTATCAGGCAGCTCGTAATGCCAGCCTTCCTGCATTAGAATTTCGGGTGTTTCCAGCATAACGGGATATAGTACCGCGTCTAGATAAACATCCATTAGATTGCGGAAATCTTTATCATTGCGGCTAGCAACAGGGTACATGGTTTTATCGGGAAAAGTCATGGCATTAAGAAACGTGTTAAGCGAACCCTTAACAAGTTCTACGAACGGTTCTTTAATGGGAAATTTACGTGAACCGCAAAGTACAGAATGCTCTACAATATGTGGTACCCCGGTAGAATCCTCCGGTGGGGTGCGGAAGGTAATGGAAAACACTTTATTATCATCGTCGTTTCCCAAGTATAACAAACGCGCGCCGCTTTGTTCATGTAAAAAAAGCTTGGCGTCAGAGTTAATCTCAGCTACGTTTCTTGCGTCAAGCAACTTAAAGCCGTGAACTGTTTGACCAACCTTAAAGGACATATTTTTACCTCTCTTTTTTTTATTTGTTTATCCTATGTAGTGCTATGCCAGAAAGTTAATAGGCGGCTATCTACTGCATGCGCAGTAATAACTGCCTTAGTTTGGCTTTCGGCAAAATGGGACAGTTTTCCTGCAAAAATAAATAAAGAGAACCTACTACTAGATTCTCCCGCTTAACAATATTTCATTACGTTAATCTACTTAGCATGAAAAATAACAAAGCATGCCGGCATTTACTTAGCCGGCATGCTTTTATTACGTATTCACTGTTCGATAGCCGGCTGTTTGCGCATACCCAACCACCGGTAGATAATAATCGGCATCACCAGGAGCGGAACTCCGATGTAAAACGAAATTCGTAATTCTTCCGTAAAAGCAACCATAAACAGGCAAGCTACCTGGACCCATATCCCGAAATAGGTAATATACGGAAACAGGGGAGCTTTATATTTTAATTCGGAAACTTCTTTCGGGCTTAGCTGCCGACGGAAGTTAAGCTGGCTCCAACAAATCGATATCCAGGCAATTGCGCCGGCAAATCCGGACAAAGCCAGCAAATAAGTATAAATGTTTTTATCCTGGTCAAAAGTGTATAACACTACTACCAGCCAGCACACCACAATAGACCCTGTAGTCGCATTCTGAGGCACGCCATGGCTATTTAAACGCCCTAACCAACTTGGTGCCATCCCCTCCTGCGCCAGTGCATACAAGGCGCGGGTACAACCGTACAGGCCTGAGTTGGAACAGGAAATCGCTGCCGTTAAAACAACAAAGGAGAAAATAGCACCAGCCCATTCCAAACCGTATGCGCTCAATGCAGCCGCAAATACACTGCTTGTCAGGCTGGCTTTATCCCAGGGAAAAATCGTCACTAAGAGCAACATGGGGATAATATACAGCGCGATAATGCGAATGGTAATCTGCCGAATAGTGGCTGGAATGGTTTTCGCCGGCTCCTGACTTTCCCCGGCGGCCAATCCGATAATTTCCGAACCCTGGAAATTTACCAGAATAATAACCATAGTCAACAGCACTGACCAGTATCCTTCCGGTGCAAAGCCGCCGCTTGACAACAGCACACTGGTGCCAAGAACCTCGCCGCCACCAATGGCCCCAAAGAAAATCATTATCGCCAAGGCGCAGAACATAATAAGAGCGGCAATTTTAAACAGGGCCAGCCAGAACTCCAATTCCCCGAACAAATGTACCCGGGACAAATTAATTACTGTAATTGCCAGACCAAACAGAACGGCCCACCACATGGCACTTACCTGTGGAAAGAAATCGTTCATGATGATCCCGGCTGCAATCATTTCTGAGGGGACATAGGTTACCCAGGTTAACCAGTAACACCAGCCCACACCGCAGGCCCAGGCCGGTGATATATAGTCACGGGTGTAGCTGATAAACGAACCGGCGATTGGCCGGGCGACAGCCAGCTCCCCTAAACACACCATAACTGCATAGACAATCAGGCCCCCCAGCAAATATGCCAGCACTGACGCCGGGCCAGCCTTGCCAACCACATAACCACTGCCTAAAAAATAGCCGCTGCCAATAATTCCACCCAGGGCAATCATTTGCAAATGGCGGTTTTTAAGACCCCGGTTTAATTGTCTCTCAGTGTCTTTCTCCTCCAACTATCATTCCTCCAGTATATAAAAAATTATGCTTTCGGAATGATTATATCACAATCATTTTTCCTGACAATGGGAATTTGGAAAATTTTATTCAACTTTTTTAAATGAATCGTAAACAGCCTTATATTCCGGTGTCGGCGGGATTGATTTATAGATATAGACATGAACTCCATTCGGGTCATTTACAACAAAGCTCCGTTCTCCCCAGGGCTTATCCTGGAGCTCCTGACAAATCTCAACGCCCTCGCCGGTAAGCCGCCGGTATTCGGCATCGGCATCGTCAACTTCAAACGAAACAATAATGCCTGAGCCGCCGAAAAATTCCCCGGCATCACGCTGCGGTTTGATGAAACTAATACCCGCAGGCATGTCTGGGGCAATCAACTCAATATACCAGTCGCTTTCGTACACTAATTCAAACCCAAAATGTTTACAGTAAAACTCCTTGGATTCTACCAGTTTTTCAGTGCCAATAGTGGCATCTATCCGTTTTATTTTCATATTATTTCCTCCCCCATTCGGGTTTACGCTGTTTAAAGTATACCACTTTCAACTTGCAGGCCTCCGCCATCTCCCTGGCGACATCCAGCCGGCGGCCAACATGCTCAGGGTGATGGGCATCCGAGCCAAGTGTCACCATCTGCCCGCCCAGTTCATAGAACCGCTTGTAGATAGGCAGCAATCTGGCTGCTGCTTCGGGGTCGGTCAGACGGCGGGTATTAATCTCCATAGCCTTTTCCTTTTGCGCCACCGTTTTCAGTATTTCATCAATCCAGTCACTAAATTCGTGGTAATAGACCTCAGTATCTTCATACCTGGCATACCGGGCAATATAATCAATATGTCCCAGACTGTCAACAAAATCATACGACTTCATGCAATTCAGCATGGCGCTAAAGTAGCGGTCATAGGCTTCACGCTTAGTGCGTGAACGATAAAATGACTCGGCATAGACATCCTCATTGTCAACAAAATGAATAGAACCTATAACATAATCAAAAGGATGTTCCTGTACGAGCCGCCTGTTTTCCTCGAGACACGCGGGCTGCATGCCAACCTCAATGCCCAGCAGCAGCTTATCACTTCGATATTTTGTATATTCTTTGAAATATTGCTCGATATCGAAGGTAAAATCCGGCTCCGGACAGGCCCAGTCCATATGTTCGGTGAGAATCATGCCGATACCTAACTCATCCGCCCGCTGCATAGCCATTTCTATCGTCATATGGGAATCGCTCGAATAACGTGTATGTATATGTGTATCAAATAACAAAACACTGCCTCCTAATTCACCAAAAAATACAATTCCGCTTATAATAACATTTTAATACAAAAATACCCAAACTACAAATTTACTGTCTGTTTATCCCCTGGTGCCAAGCTTTCAACCTTACGAAAGCTTAAAGATTAGTCAGCAGATAAGCCAGTGGTCTCACTTAGTCCCTGCGCATTTAAAAACTTGCTGGGCGAACAGCCTATGTACTTTTTAAACACCAGTATGAAGTATTTATAATCCTGGAAACCTACTTCTTTGGCAATTTCATATACCTTCATCTTGTCGTGCCTTAATAATTCAACCGCCTGTAGTACACGGTAACGATTCAAAAAGTCATTAAAGGTGTAATTGGTTTCTTGTTTAAATTTGGCATTCAAGTAGGTTGTTGAAAGGCCGTATTCCTTACTTAAGCTGTTCAGGGAAATTTTTTGATTGTAATGGGCTTTGATATACTCCAGCATGTTGCTGACATATTTACTCTTAGTGGTTGTAAGAAGTTGTGGGGCAAGAACTGGTTCAGAAGACGCCATTTCCCGTGATTCCATATATTTGCGCATTTTGCGGTTGGCTTCAATCTTATCAGTTAGCTTTTCAATCGTCTGATAAAGATGACCAAAATCGATGGGCTTTAACAGATATTCGGTAACATTGAGCGTAATTGCTTTTTTTGCGTATTCGAATTCACTGAAACCGGAAATAATGATTGCCTCATAACCGTACTCAGCAATACTTTCTTCCAGCATTTGCAGTCCGTCCTTAAACGGCATTTTAACATCTGTTATCACAATGTCCGGCTGGATTTCCTTAATTTTCTCCAAGCCCTCTTCGCCGTCAACAGCCTCCCCGGCCACAACACAATTCACTTTGAGCCAATCCACCATAAACAGTAAGCCTTTACGGATAGTGTCCTCATCTTCGACAATCAGGATTTTATACATATTCTTCCTCCAGCATAACCGGTATCTTCAATACAACCCGCATACCCTGACCAGAACGGCTCTCAATGGTCAGGCCGTATTCTTTGCCATACAAGAGTTGCGCCGCCCTGTGTACATTGTACAAACCAATATGTTTAGGCATGGCATTTTCATCGGCAAGCAAACTCTTAAGCTTAGCTAATTGCTCCGCGCTCATTCCCGGCCCGTCGTCCTCCACACACAGAGCAAAATAATCTTCACACGCCTGTCCGGTAATATGTATGGTCAGTTTCCTGGTATGTTCCATCCCATGCACGATACTATTTTCGACAATCGGCTGAATCAAAAGTTTCGGCACCGGACAGTGTAAAAGAGCCTCATCAATCTCAATAGTGTATGCTAATCGCTGATTGTACCGCATTTTTTGCAGCATAAGATAATCCTGAACATAACCGATGTCTGTTTTTAACGGCACCTGCATACTGCCATAGTTAATGCTATAGCGCATAAGGTTGGCAAAAGACACTACCATTTGCGCCGCCTGCTCCGGATTAATCATAATTTCATACCGCAGAGTTTCCATAACATTGAACACAAAATGAGGGTTAAACTGCCCCTCGAGATGTTTGACCTCCATCAGACGCTTGCGTTCAGCAAGCTCATTGTTGTTTCTTATTAGTTGCTGAAGTTTGATCATCATGTTGTTTAGTTCATCGTACACTGTCTGAAACTCAGCAAAAGTCCGGGACTTAATCCGATAATTTATATTGCCTTGTCTACACTCGCTAACCGCATAAAGCATTTCATCAATAGACCGGAGATTGCGCGCTGTCACCTTATCTGCCAGCACTTTTACAAGTATGATTAAGAAAAAACTCATGCCGCACAGAAAAATTACCCCAAATTTAATAAATTGCTGTTGTTTGGCAACAGAAGTCATCGTAATAATCTTAACGTCGCCTTCCGGTAAAATTCCGGTAGTAACATAGTAAGGTTTCTGATCGATCACCGCCGTCATTTGACTTTCGTTTTCCGGCTTGTACTTGCCCAAAGTATCAATTACCAGGCTATCGGTAGAAAAAATGACATTGTTAAAGCGGTCGGTCACAACAATAATATCCGCATCCCGGTTGCGCAAAAAGGCACTGAGACTTTCCTCCTGCAAACCGAAAAACAGGTATCCCAGAAGCTGGCCGTTATTCGATAAAACGGCTCTGGCAAACAGTAAATCTGCTTTTTGACCATTATCATAGGGAAGGCGGATTGCGCCGCTGTAGGTCGCAGCGGAATCGCTTTCTAGCCGGACCAGTACGTCTTTTATTGCACTGTTGGCAGAAAATAGGATTTGATTCGTCTTATATAAGTTAGTCGAGACAATACTGCCATCACTTTTCAGCAAAACAAAGTTAGCTTTAAATTCTTGTCCAAGACAAGACTCATATAGCAAATTATTTACTTGGCGGAGATTCCCCCGATCCAACAGTACTTCCTTGACTTCATCGTTTTGAGAAAGATCTTCAATGCTCTTTTGATAACTAGCATAATGTCCGCTGATAAAGCTCTTCACTGTCTGATTGCAGTCCTCGTTGGCTTTCATAATAAATAACCGGAAGTTAAAAAACAGCAACAGGATAAACAAAATAAACATCACCAGGATTAATGCAATCGTGTACCCAACAAACAGGCGCTTCATATAATCTTTAAAAGTTGCAGCTTTACCCATTTTACGCCTCTTTCTCCGCATGCTATACCAAGTAGAAAATTACTGTCTTCTTTACATTATAGAACAGGGTTCCCACAAATGGGAACCCTGTTAGCTTTACTTATCAAATACTTATGTCGCGCTTACCGGTAAGTTTAAAGAATAACAGCAAGGACAGAATCGAAGTCAGAGTAAGTATAGTCGAATAAGCGGACGCATTGCCGTAGTTGCCGCGAATAACCTCGGTATAGATAGAAATGGTCAGCGTCTGTGTGCTGTTGGTATAGAGAATGATGGAAGAGCTTAATTCACTTATCACTGTTACCCAGCTCATAATCGCACCGGCCAGGACACCTGGCATCATCATCGGCACCGTCACCTTGGTGAACGACTTCATTTCCGAAGCGCCCAGCGAAATAGCCGCTTCTTCCACACTTGGGCTAATTTGTCCAATAATTGCTGTACTTGACCTGACAGTATACGGCATCCGGCGGATAGCAAAAGCAATAATCATAATTAACGCCGTACCGCTTAAAAGCAGGGGCGGATGATTAAAGGCAAAGAGAAAAGAAATGCCCAGCACCGATCCCGGGATAATATAGGGAAACATCGTAATAGTATCCAGTGTGCTGTTTAAGAGATTCCTTTTCCGCACTGTGAGATAAGAAATTAGAATACCAAAAACCACAATTATACTAATGGCTACCAGCCCGAGTACATAAGTATTCCACAGACAGTCATTATTCTTGGTAAATAATGTGGCCTCATAGCTTTGCAGTGCAAAACCGCCCGTAAATACCTGTCCGCCATTGCTCTTCAGGAATGAAGTATAAATAACAATAACTTGCGGTAGGATTGCCAACCCTACCGTTAGATAAACAAAGGCATGGGCTAAAACTTTTTTCATGCCTGACAGCTGCTGGGCGGCCATCGGCTTGAGCGCCGTCATGGCATAGGTGCTGCGGTCGGCAAAGAAACGTTGCACGAAAAACAGCAAAATAGTCAACATTATAACTATAACACACAAGGCGGCGGCAAAACCATCATCCCCGCCTACTTCACTCATAAACTGGGTATAGATGAGTACCGGAATGGTTTTGAAGCCTTCACCAATCAGCATGGGTGTACCAAAGTCGGCGAATACCCGCATGAAGACTAAGAGTGAGCTAGCCAGCAGCGTCGGCATTACTAACGGAACGATAATTTTAGTTATCCGCCCAAAGCTGGAGCAGCCCAGGCTTTCTGCCGCTTCATTAAGCGAATTGTCAAGGTTCTTGAGCGCACCCGAGACATACATATATACCAGTGGAAATGACTGCAGGGTAAATACCAGCACGATACCGGTGAAACCGTAAATACCGTCAAACTTAATATTAAAGGCAGCATTAATCCACTGGGTCACCATCCCGTTACGCCCTAACAGCTGAATCCAGGCGTAAGCGCCGATAAAGGGCGGTGACAGGTAGGAAATAACTATCAGGATATCCAGCCAGTTACTTCCCTTAATTTTAACGCTGCGCATAACGTAGGCCATGGGCAGCCCAAGCGCCGCCGCCAGTAATGTGGAACAAGCAGTAACCTGCAAACTGTTTACAAGGGTGCTCCAATAAAATTTCCTGGTGAAAAATTTAGTTAAATAATTTAAAGTAAAATTGCCCGAATGCGGGTCGATCACACTCTTACACAAAACCAAAAGCAATGGATATATGATAAATATTGCAAAAATCGCTAGGATTATCACACTGAAGGATGTCCATACAGAAAACCGTTTTCCCCCGGCACAGTTCATTGTTTACCACCTCTGATTACCGTAGCTTTGCTTTCGTGGTCAAACACGTTGATCTTCTCGGTCTTTACACCAAGAACGATTTCAGTACCATCCGGAATTATATCTTTGACGTCAGGGTCTTGAATAACCTGAGCTTCCAAACCGTTCGCGAACTTGACGAAATAATGAGTCGTCAGACCCAGGAACACACTGCTCATAATAGTCGCCTTGAGGCCTTCGCCGGCAGTCTTGATAGTAAACTCTTCCGGCCGTACGGACACCAGTACCTTCTGTCCGGCCATAACGGTATCCCGTAGGTTTTCCATACGCACACGGTAGCCACCTTCAAAACCAACTACCGAGCTATCCTCTTTATCAATCTCGGCATCCAAAATATTAGACAAGCCAATAAAGGTAGACACAAAGGTATTAACAGGCCGCTGATAAATATTCTGCGGCGTATCAATCTGTTGAATAACACCGTTATGCATAACCGCAATCCTGTCAGATATTGCCAAAGCCTCTTCTTGATCGTGGGTAACATATACGGTAGTGATATTAATCTGCCGCTGGATATTCTTAATGGCATTACGCATCTCTACCCGCAGTTTG
This sequence comes from uncultured Sporomusaceae bacterium, assembly GCA_964497205.1. Lineage (GTDB taxonomy): Bacteria > Bacillota > Negativicutes > Sporomusales > Sporomusaceae > Sporomusa. The sequence continues at coordinate 15,033 of CAZCEN010000013.1, read as the reverse complement.
GCATCTAAATTGGAAAGCGGTTCATCCATTAAGAGAACCTCAGGATGAATAACAATAGCCCGCGCCAACGCCACCCTTTGCTGCTGTCCGCCGGAAAGTTTTACAGGCATCCGGTCTTTTAGGTGATCGATCTTGACGATCTTCAAGATTTCATCAACCTGCTTTTCTATCTGCTTCTCAGGAAGTTTGCGCATTTTAAGACCAAAAGCAACGTTTTCCTTTACCGACATATGTGGAAAAATGGCGTAGTTTTGGAACACCATACCCATATTGCGTTTATTAGGAGGAATGTCGTTGACCACCCGATCGTCAACTTTGATCTGCCCACCCTCAATCGAGTTAAATCCGATAATCATGCGTAATAGCGTTGTTTTTCCGCAGCCCGACGGCCCCAGCAGAGTAAAAAATTCACCCGGTTTTATCTGGAGCGATAGCTCATTGATTATAATATCATTGCCATATTTTTTAACTACTTCTTCTATGCTTATCGAAACACTCATTGTAATCCCTCCGACTTTCTTAGCTGTCCATGTTCATAGGCAAAAGGGCCTCTGCGGCTATATGACGGGTATGTCGCAAGGGGCCCTTTTGTATTAGCATCACATGCTATTTCCTGTACTTTGCTATTGCAACTATTTCATTGACTTTTCCAAATGTTCATTGAATCTGGCGGTAATTGCATTTTTATTTTTGGCTACCCAGCTCTCATCATAATTGCTGAATAATTTGATAGACGCGGTTGGCGTCATATAATCGGCAAGTTGTACATTTTTACGTAACGGGCGAACGGTTAACTCTTTGCCAACTTGCTCCTGAATTTTTTTCGAAAGCATGTAGTCAACGAATTTTTTGGCATTCTCAGGGTGTTTGCAGCCTTTGATAATTTGTACCGACTCACCGGGGAAAACTGCGCCTTCTTTCGGGAATACTACCCTGACTGGCGCTCCGTTTTTAACGTAGTTTGCGGCTGGATCTTCCCAGGTTAAACCAACCGCATATTCACCGTCGGCGACTCCCTTATGTACCGCGCCGGAACTGTTAATCAATTTTCCGTTAAGGTTGGCGATCAATTTATCGACAAAAACCCATGCTTCATCAGACATCGGATCACCATCTTTACCCTTGGCATACAGCATAGCCAACAACGACTGAAATGCCGAGCTGGAGTTAGCCGGATCGCCGAAAGCAATTTTACCTTTTAGCGCCGGATTAAGCAGATCATCAAAAGTTTCCACCGGAATATCCGCAGTCAAGTTCTTATTAACAATAATTACAGTTGGATCGGCAAACGCCGGCGAAAAATAACCTGACTTGTTTTTAAATGCGTCACCCATGTTGGCATCTTCCGGAGAAACGTATTCCATAAATAAATCTTTTGAAGAATCCAACATGGTCTGATCGGCAGCCCACAAAATATCACCCAATGGATTGTTCTTCTCCGAAGCAACCCGTTTCTGCAGTGCTCCGGTTCCGGCAACAACCATTTCTACCTTTATGCCGGTATCCTTTTCAAAATTGTGTATAACAAGATTATTGAGACTTTCACTGCGAGCCGTATAGACCGTAAGTACCTTTTCTTCCTGTGCTGCCTTTTGTTTATCGGGGGTACTGGAACCACAACCTGACAGTAATGCACCCATTAATGATCCAGCGAGCACGATAGCCATTGCCTTTTTGAATCGCTTCATTCCCTTTCCTCCCATACGAATCCATATTCTAATTTAATTTTAGCATCCAAAGTCTACTTGTCTATCCGACAAAAAGCAACAAACATCTAAAATAGACAACTAAAATGCCTAACTCCAGAAAAACAAAAACGGAATTCTCCAACAAGGAATTCCGTTCAATACCACCGATCCATTCGGCAAAGCTATAGATTGCTCTTCACCGGAGACACCCGGGCTTCTTCAAAGGTTGCCATTTCGTGCAGTATTTTTACCGCAGCATCCAGTACTGTCATACCAAGCACACCGCCTGTACCTTCACCCAGACACATATTAAGATGTAAAAAAGGTGTAAGGCCGACTATATCAAGTATCGCCTGATGGCCGGGCTCTTCCGATAAGTGTGTGGCCAACAGGTAGGGCTTTATTCGGCTGCTTAGCTTGTAAGCCGCCAATACCGCACTGGAGGAAATAAAGCCGTCAATAACGAGCATCATCCGGTTTGCCGCCGCAGCCAGCACTACCCCCGCCATAGCGGCAATTTCGAGTCCGCCGACTTTTGCCAGAACGTCAATTGCATCCTGGGGGTTGGGTTTATTATTAGCTATAGCCTCTTCAACAACTCGAACCTTATGAGCAATACGATCACTAGGGATACCGCCTCCCTTTCCGACGACCTCGCTTACGGGTTTGCCGGTAAAAACACTGGTTATAGCGGAGCTTGCTGTAGTATTGCCGATCCCCATTTCGCCAAGACCTATAACAGTGTATCCCTGGGAAGCTAAGGATTCAACCATCGTTATACCGACTTTGATCGCCGCTATGACATCCTCCCTCGACATCGCTGCCTTCAGCCGCATATTGTCAGTACCGCGCCGGACTTTGCAATGCATAATCGGTAAATCCGGCGGAAAATCACACTTTACTCCGACATCGACAACTACCAAATCAGCGTTGGCGTGGCGTGACAAAACATTAATGGCTGCACCGCCGCGAATAAAGTTATACAGCATTTGCTCGGTAACTTCGGGCGGAGAAGCAGCCACGCCTTCAGCGGTAACACCATGATCGGCAGCCATTAAAACCAGTGCTTTCCGGGGTAAAGCCGGTGGAAAAGTTCCTTGGATACCGGCCAGTTGGCATACCATCTTTTCCAAACCGCCCAGACTGCCGACGGGTTTTGTCAAGTTATCCAGGCGTTTCAACGTTGTGGCCATCGCCAAATAATTCAAAGGCTGTATTGATTCAATTAAACTTTCAATCTGTTCCAAACTGTTCGCCTCATTCCTCGAAACACTTATATTTCAATATATTTCACACCCCTTGTCTGTACTACTAAAACTAGCCTCTTTCAACTTTTTCCATACAGTAGACTAATCTTTAGATGGGGTTTTAACCCCACCTGAAGCTTAGTCATCGGATAAATTTGCAAGGAATTGCACTGCAAGAAAACGGCTATACTTTAGTTTTAGTAATACATATAGAAAGGATTGAACTCTAAGAATGGTCAAAGTACTGTTTGTTGCCGGCGAAGCGGCTCCGTTTGCCAAAACTGGCGGACTTGGTGACGTTATCGCTTCTCTGCCTAAAGAACTTAGAAACCAGGGAATTGACGCCAGAGTCATAATTCCCAAATATAGTGATATCCCCGAAGAGTACAAACGAAAACTGTTACCGGAAACAGTAATCCAAGTACCCGTATCCTGGCGCCTGCAATATTGTGGAGTTGAAAAACTTGAGCACGATGGTATTCCGTTTTATTTTATCGACAATGAATATTACTTCAGACGCGCCGGCTTTTATGGTCATTACGATGATGCCGAACGTTATGCTTTTTTTTGCCGGGCCGTGCTGGAAGTACTGCCCCATATAGATTTTCAGCCCCACGTCCTGCATTGTCACGATTGGCACAGCGGAATGGTTAGCGTATTCCTTCACGCTCATTACCGGGGTAATCCCTTTTATGAAAGAATGAAAACGATATTTACTATCCACAATCTCAAATATCAGGGAGTCTTCCCTAAGGACATACTTATCAACTTACTTGACTTAAACTGGGACTATTTCACAATGAATGGCATCGAGTTTTACGATCAGATTAACTTTATGAAAAGCGGCATTACTTTCTCCGACTTAGTCACTACAGTTAGTCCTTCCTATGCAAATGAAATTCAGCACTCTTACTTTGGTGAAAAACTGGAAGGCATTCTGGCGAACCGCCATAACGATCTTTCGGGTATTATAAATGGTATTGATTATGATCTCTATAATCCGGCTACCGACCCTAATTTATTCATTAATTACGACGGGAAGACGGCTAAGCGTAAAAATAAAAATAAACTAGAACTGCAGAAGATGCTGGGATTACCGCCTGACATTAACAAACCGCTATTGGCCATGTGTACAAGGCTGGTAGAAGGAAAGGGCATCGACCTCGTTTTACGGGTTCTTAACGAAATTTTAGACAGCGATGTCCAAATGGTTATTTTAGGGCAAGGTGACGAACACTATCATCATACCCTGTGGCAAGCTTCCTGGGTTCACCATAACAACCTTTCAGTAATCATTCCCTACCGTGAAAGTCTTTCCCGCAAAGTGTTTGCCGCCGCCGACTTATTTTTAATGCCTTCACGCTACGAGCCATGCGGTCTTGGTCAACTTATTGCCATGCGCTACGGCGCCCTGCCAATTGTTCACGAAACAGGCGGACTAAAAGACACCATTCAGTCCTACAATGAATTTACCGGCGAAGGAAATGGCTTTAGTTTTACCAACTATAACGCCCACGACATGTTGTATACCATTAGGCGGGCCCTCGATTTTTACCATGACAAACCACTGTGGAAAAAACTCACCCAACGCGTTATGCGGGCAGACAATAGCTGGACTAATTCTGCTAAAAAATACCGGCAGTTATATCATTCATTATTTATGGAAGAACATGTTTATAAAGCAGCCACGGCAACACCTAGCATTAGTGTTCCACCTGATTTAGATGAATTTATCCCGGACTATACGCAATTTGTTCCCGCAAAGGAGAGTATGTATGCTCACTAAGACTAACCAGGAATGCCCGAGCCGCTTTCCACTACCGGCTTTACAACCAGAACATATTAACGCCGTCGAATTCCGTGATGCCTTTGTTGCAACACTGCAAAACCTGCACGGCAAATCTCTGGCAGAAAGCACGGACCAGGAGAAGTTTATTGCCCTGGCGACATTAACTAAGGAAATCATCAGTAAAAACTTAATTGAAACCAGAAAACAAAGAGCCCATGATAAACCTAAACAAGTATACTACCTCTCTATTGAGTATCTCCTTGGGCGCCTTTTGGAAAGCAATCTTGTTAACCTAGGGATCAGAGATACTTGTGCAGAAGCTCTTTCGTTAGTAGGTATTGAACTTAATACTCTCTTAGCTCAGGAAGAAGATGCCGGACTGGGTAACGGTGGCCTGGGGCGCTTGGCCGCATGTTATCTTGACTCAATGGCTGCGCTGGGCCTGGCCGGTCACGGCTGTGGCCTGCGTTACCGCTACGGGCTGTTCGAGCAAAAAATCGTAGGCGGCTATCAGCATGAATATCCCGATAATTGGCTGAAGAATCGTTCGTATGTCTGGGAATATCGCCGTCCTGAAGAAAAAGCGTCTGTAAGGTTTGGCGGTACTGTCCGGGTCCACACTAACGGCCGAACTAAGTTTATTCACGAAAACTACGAGCACATTTGGGCCGTTCCTTACGATGTACCAGTTGTTGGTTATAAAAACAAAATGGTTAACACCCTGCGATTGTGGAGTGCCGAAGTAGATATATCAAGCCATACCTGCAGTATATATGGTCAAGACTGCAACAATGTGATTAGTTATAAACATGGTGCCGAGTCGTTGACAGATATCCTCTATCCAGATGATTCCCATTATGAGGGCCGGGTGCTGCGGCTCAAACAGCAGTACTTTTTGGTATCTGCCAGTTTGCAGCACATCATTCACTCCTTCCGGCTTCATCACAGCAAGCTAAGCGAACTTCCCGACAAAGTCGCCATTCATATTAACGATACCCATCCCGCGCTGGCCATTCCCGAACTCATGCGCATCCTTATCGACGATTATAGCTTAGACTGGGAAGAAGCATGGAGCATCACGGTTAAAACTATATCCTATACTAACCATACGGTACTGCCGGAAGCATTGGAAAAGTGGCCTGTCAGCATGGTGGAACAGCTTTTGCCGCGGATTTACATGATCATTCATGAGATTAATGAGCGTTATTGCCGCGCTATTTGGACAAAAAATCCGGGTGACTGGGATCGCATCAAGAGCATGGCCGTAATTGCCGACGGGCAAGTCCATATGGCGCATCTTGCTATTGCCGGCACTCATTCTGTCAATGGCGTAGCCAAAATCCACACCGAAATTCTCAAAAATTCGGTTATGAACAATTTCTATACCCACGCTCCGAACAAGTTCTCCAATGTCACCAATGGAATTACCCATAGGCGTTGGCTGTTAATGGCTAACCCGCTGCTGGCAAAACTTATCACTAATGCAATTGGCCCCAGTTGGCTCGACTATCCTTGCGATTTAACCAAGTTAACGCCCTTTGCCAAAGATGCCGGTTTTTTGGAGGACTTGGCAAATGTCAAATTGCAAAACAAACTCAGCTTAGCCAAATACATTAAGCACAAGTATAACGTCACTGTCGATACAAACTCCATTTTTGACTCACACATTAAACGCATCCACGCTTATAAGCGGCAATGTCTGAATGCCTTGCACATTATGCACCTCTATAACGTGTTACGGGAAAACCCCAATATCAAAATGACACCTCGCACCTTTATTTTTGGCGGGAAAGCAGCTCCGGGCTACTACAAAGCCAAAAAGACAATCAAGCTGATTACTACCCTCGCCGATAAAATCAATAAAGATAAGACCATTAATGGCAAACTGAAAGTGCTGTTTCTGGAAAATTATAATGTATCCCTCGCGGAACTCATTATCCCCGCCTCCGATGTCAGTGAACAGATTTCTACCGCCAGCCGGGAAGCCTCCGGCACAGGCAATATGAAATTCATGATGAACGGTGCACTGACCTTGGGTACAATGGATGGTGCCAACATCGAAATCGGCGAAGCTGCCGGTGCAGACAATATTTTCATCTTTGGATTATCTGCGGAAGAAGTTCTTAACTACTATCGCCATGGCGGCTATAATCCCTGGGATATTTATAACAGTGATCCCCGCATCAAAACAGTTGTTGACCAATTAGTAAATGGCTTTTTCCCTGTTGATCAAAATGAATTCCGTACCATTCATGATGCCTTACTCTACCATGGTGATGAATATTTCCTCTTAAAAGATTTCTCCTCCTATGCCAGCGCTCAGCAGCAAGTAGGCGAGACTTATCTTAACAAGTCGCTCTGGCAACAAATGTGCCTGTTAAACATCGCTAATTCCGGCTGGTTCGCCGGCGACCGTACCTTCTCAGAATACGCCGCGGAAATCTGGCACCTAGAGCAGCCGCTTCCTGTTTGGTGTCAATGTCAGTCACACGCACTCCATTAGGACATAAGTTGCTTAAAAATAAAATCCGCTTTCTCGCCGCAAGGCAGAAAGCGGATTTTTTTAATCCCCAACTAACATAAAGATATTCATTTAGCGTTATTCGCCACAGGCTGAATCTTAATCTGCTGCCAGGCCGTATGGTCAGTCGTTACCCCAAATCTATCCTTTATCAATATTCTAATAAAAAAATAGTCTGGCAGGCCTTGCTCCGAAAATGGAACATTAATAATTACATCGTCGTTGAATCTCTTAATATTTTCAGGTGCTGCATCAGCGCCAATCATACTAAACGAAAATATATTTATCGTACGGTTAAGCGTATTTTGATTTAATTGAAAACCAATAATAGACACCTGATATTGATTAAAGTACATTGAGAAATCAGGTATGTAAAAATGCAGCCATAACGATGAATCCTGAACGGCACAGGCCAGCGCCCGTACCCTCGCTTTATGTTCTAAAGCACCAAGGGTACTGACCGTTTTCGGATAGACCAGTTCCGGCTGCTGCGTCTCCCAGGCAGCTACGTCTGCTAAATTAACGTCAGAAGTCCTCGGTACGATAAGCGGAATATCTACTTTTTCGAACAGCTCGTTTCTCCGAATAAAACTGCGCAAGAGTTTAGACATGATTGGAACCCGCAATTGGCTCACATATTCATTAAGGGCAGCTTCTTTAACAGACTCCTGATCTGAAGTTAAGGTAAACTGCTCCCATTGCCAACTATTTTTCTGATACATAGGTTTGGGCGGCAGCAATGCAGCCTCCGGCCTATACCCATGGGGGATTGGAAAACCGCCACGGTGAACCAGATATGTATATAACTTTGGTATTTGTAAAATACCGCTATTGGCGACCTTAGTAGCAACCGCAGATGTGAAAGCCCAAGTTGCTGCATGGTCAATATGTTCATCATCCGGGTGTGGCAAAAAAATCAGGCTGGGCTTAAACTTGCGTATAATTGTTTCTAAGTCATCCATAATGGCTTGCCCGGAATAAGGTGTATTGAGGCTATAGCTATTGCTGTAGGGCGAATACGCTTTACCGGTATAACGGGATTGATAAGGACTGTTGCTGTCCCAATGTTCCGCCCAAATAGACCCGAGCCCCCGGTCAGGGTAACCAAGGAATATAATTTGGTTTTGTGATACCCCCAGCCGTTGCATAGCCCATATAAATTCATTCTGGCGCAAATAGCCCGATTTAATGTAGTCATCCCGCGTAAGAAAAAGATGATGAAACTGTTCTTCAACTGCAAAAGTAAAACCGTCGCCATTGGTCATTGCCACAACCATGACTTCTCCGCCCGCACCTAGTACTTCCTGAATAATACCCCCACACCCTAACGTTTCATCATCACAGTGCGGTGCAATAACCAGCAAGCGGGTCTGTCCCGGCTCAAATGCGATTTCCGACAACGCTTGGCCTACTTCAGGTTTCTCCTGATAGTAAAAATATATATTGTAAACACCAAAACACAGAAGCAAAAAACATATGAGCGCCCCGAGTGATAAATAAACTGGTCGTATATGCATAAAAACCCTTTCGAACAGGTGTAATAGTTCGTACCTCTTATATATAAGCTCCCAGTTTAGGAAGCATCCTATTCGTTAAGAGGCAGGGTTTTAATAATTTTATGCACCTCTGACAAAGTATACGCAAACAATAACTACTGCCAACATAATTCGATATACTGCAAATATAGCAAAATTATTTCTTTGAAGATATTTAAGCAATAAGCTAATGCACAAAAGCCCTACTATCGCTGAAGTAATTGTGCCGACCATGAATAAAGGACTGGTCACATTATGAATGATATCCGGCGTATGTTTTAGCGCCGCACCCGCAATAATCGGGGTTGCCAGCAGAAAGGAAAATTTAGCTGACGCTTCCCGTGAAAGTCCCAACCAACGGCCTGTCGTCATGGTAATGCCAGAACGGGAAACCCCCGGAATCAGCGCCAGAGCCTGGGCAAAACCAATCAACATAGTTTGTTTGAACGTTATGTTTTCAAACTTTATTCTTTGAGGCGAATTTTTATCTACATAGTAAAGAACAATACCCATCACCGCAAGCCCCACCGC
>CAZCEN010000013.1:0-5622 GCA_964497205.1 uncultured Sporomusaceae bacterium | reverse complement strand
CCGACTTGAGCTATAATCGGATCCCAGCCAAACAGCCAACGCACAATAATTAAGTGTGCCGAACTGGATATGGGCAAAAACTCACCCAAGCCTTGTACAATTCCTAAAACGATTGCGATAAACAACAACATATGCTATCCATTCTCCTTTTTAGGTAGTATGCCATTAAATATTATATGTTAATAAATATCACTTTACTATTGCTACTATTTTTAATAGCTGCGAGAGCATCTGTCAAATCACACCATAAATTAACAGATGCTCTAAAGAACAAGAATTTTATACCGTCTTATAATACGTATGTCTGAGTTGTCTACCCGGAAACACACGGAAAAGTATTAAATTAAATAGTAGACAGCCTAGTACTGTTACCATCGTATCCCCAATATAATGCTGTCCCCGCAAGATTTGGTACACACCCATAAAAACACCTACGCTGAGTCCAGCCCCACCTAATACTAATTGTATTTTTCTCTCTCTTGAAACAAAGAACAATGATAGTAAGGCAAATCCTCCTGCCGCATGACCGGCGGGAAAACCCATCCCTCTATGTTCCTGCTTAAAACTAGCAGGATACGGCGATAAAGGTTTAACATAGGGCATTGATCCGCCATAACGTTCAATTTCGTAAGGGCAGTAGACATTAGTTACCTGTTTACCCGCACCGATAACTAACGGGCAAACCATCATGCTAATAAGCACGCAGGCCAACGGACGGCGAAATTGCTTCAGAAAAACAAATGACGCTTTATACGATAATGCAAGTAGAATTATAAGCAGTATCGCAAACACTACTAACCCCACTTTAATGCCTGTATATAATAACCAGCCATAGTGGGCATGCACGTCTTCCAACAACCATTTACCGGTTTCAAAGTTGTAGGCATAGTCTTGGACAAACAAATCAAAATTAGTGTACTGGAGAACAAGCAAATTCAAAATAAATAACGCCATTGTCACCAAAATAGCACGATATTTTTGAAAAAAGCACAAAACAACATCACTCCCTAAATACAAACTCACCATTTAATTAAAAAATCTTATTCTATGGTCACTTAACAGAACTATACTTTCCCTCTTTATACAACATACTGGCTCCCTGATACCAGCTAATAGCCTCTTTTACTAAATCATCATCAGGCGACTGCTTCGTATATTCCCCTGTCTGATAGTTAATTTGATAAAAAGAAAACTGCTTCTTGGGTTTTAAAATGACCAGTTTGTCCCCTTTGGCATAAGCGATATTCTGATATGTACTAATAAAAATACGTTCTTTTTCCTGTGGCAGCTTCATAACATCATAGCCCATAAACCGCGAGGTATAAGAAAAATTAAGTAAACCCAACAGCGTTGGTGCAACATCAATTTGACTCATCAGACGATCAACGCGTCCCGGGGCAATTAGCTCGGGGGCATAGACGATGAGCGGAATATGGTATTTCTTGATAGGCACTTCCGTCTTTCCGGCGCTGGCAGCCTGATGATCGGCAACAATAACAAATACGGTATCCTTAAACCAAGGGTGTTTCTTAGCCTCAGCCAAAAAATTTCCGATGGCCCAATCCGTGTATTTTACAGCACCGCTGGTACCACCAGGGGAAGGGATGTCAATCCTGCCATCCGGATAAATATAGGGGCGATGATTAGAGGTAGTCATAATCATCTGAAATACTTTCTCACCCTTAGCATAAGCCTTATCAAGATTTTCTACGGCCTCGCCAAAAATTACCTCATCGGCCACACCCCACACGGTTTCAGTCATAACCTTTTCTTTGGGGATACTGGTACGGTCAAGAATCTGGTAGTTATTTTTTTCATAAAAATCATTCATATTATCGAAATAACCGTAGCCACCGTAAATAAACCAGCTTTTATAATTACGGCTGTTTAGTACCGAGCCCAAAGTAAACAAGTCGGCATTATCCGGCCGGCGCACAATAGATTGTCCAGGTGTCGGCGGAATGGATAACGTCAGAGCCTCTAACCCCCTGACAGTCCGCGTTCCTGTTGCATAAACCCTGGTGAAAAAAAGCGATTCTTTTGCCAGTTTATCTAAATTTGGCGTTAACCCCTGTTGATTACCAAAGGCCCCCAGATAATCAGCGCTCAGACTTTCTACGGTAATAAATACGATATTAGGATGCTTTTCCGGGCCTGACGCAGTAACCAGTTTAGTAAGTTCTCCCGGATTTGCACCAACATATTGGCTATTTGGTTCCTGCAGCAGTCGTCTGAGCGAAGGCTCAAGCTCGTCATTAGGAATAGTTTTATAATAGCGAACATAATCAAGCTCATTGTTGCGAAATGCCGATAAAAATTCGTATACGCCATTACCGGCCAATTCATTATTAAAAACATTTGTACTAATATTCTTCATGTTACCGGTAACCGAAAAAAACACAGCAACCGGGAAAACCAAGGCTAGCCCTATTACACCTAACCGGCGCTTGAATGAAAGCGTTGTATCCCAACACAAGCCTTTCTTCCAGATACCGAACGTTAAGATACTGGCACCAAAGCCAGTACCACTAAATAGCAGCTTAAGCGGGTAACCCTCGCGAATCATCCCCACTACCTCTTGGGAATAAACAAGATAATCAACAGCAATAAAATTAAAGCGCGCCTGGAACTCATCCCAAAAATAAAACTCAGTAACCGTGAGCAACAGCATAAGCGCTGTGGAAACCCAGATCAAACCAGTAACCGCAACCTTGTTAATTTTACTGGCAAAAAAGCGACGCGGTACAAGTACCAAATAAAGTATTAACGGTAACAATCCTTGTCCAATAACTATGAGATCAAAAAAACTGCCGACTGCAAGCACCTTGAATATTTCCCAGGGTGTTATTGTAATCTGCCCGTAAGAAAATAACGCCAGCCGTATGCGCAAAAGCATACCTATAATAACCCATAGTAAACCGAGCGAAATAGCCGAAGAAAATCGACCAAATACATGCTTATTCCACTTCATTAAAGCTCTCCTCCCTGTAAATGACCACAACTAGTCCATTATATATTAGCAAATTATAACAAGCAATTATGAAAATAAAATGAAAAAGATAGTTAAAATGCTAAAAACAATAAATTACTTGCCAAACCATCTTCGGGGATACCTTGACACTGCTGCTATCGTCAATACGAAAGCCCCTGCTAATGCTACTTGTGAAAGTACCATTAGCAGGGGCTTCCTTTACACTATGCTAAATCGTCTCTAAAAAATATCCTCTTCCGCCGGAGAGATATAGCCATTATCGGCAAGAAGTTCTTTAACCATTGCATATGTTTCAATCACCATAGTCGGACAACGAAGCTTGCGGTTCCAGGGATCATCATTCAAAATGGTCTGACAATCAATGCCGCCGTACTCCTTACCAAACTTCTCTTCAAACCAGATAACTAGTTCTTCAATCATAATGTTTAACTGCCGGTCTTCCTGCTCCTCCAATTCTCCTCTGCCCGCGTACAAACTAAGCAGACAGACAGCCCCGGTCAATACCCCGCAAATCTTCCCGGTAAATCCCAATCCCCCGGCCAATCCGGTCATGGCTCGCACCAAATCCGGATTGCTTTTCCCTTGCTGCTCAAGACCTAGCGTCAACAGTATCTGGCTGCAATTAAACCCCTGCATCTGAAGTTGCATGATGCGCATATTTTCATCAGCCACTGAACTCCCCTCCTTAGCAAACATACCAAATAAGATTAGTTCTAATTAGATAAATGGTTAGTTGCATTTAGTGTTTTTATATGGTACTCAGACTTAGCACACTTAATGACATTGATGCAAGCATAATCCTGATCTATCCGAAACAGGTTGCTAATAGGCATCCCCAGTATATGACACAACAGCAGTCGATTAATCCCGGCATGCCCACTAAGCAAGATGTCACCGTTTGCAGCCTCCAGCATTTTGTTAAACGCCGCCACTACCCGCCCGGCGCAATCGGCAAAACTTTCCCCCTGCGGAATACGATAATTGGCAATATCTGCGCCTCTGGCTTTAAACTCGTCCGGAAAACGCTGCGCAATATCGGCAAAAGTGCAGCCTTCCCACTCGCCAACTGATATTTCCCGGAAACCGCGCCAAGCGGTAATGGGTATATCTTTATTGGCAACAATTATTTCTGCCATCTGGCATGAGCGTGTAAGATCACTGCAAAATACTGCATCGATATGGACTTTATCAAATATCTGCTGCACTAAGTAAGCCTGCCTTATACCTTCTTCATTCAGCGGCAAGTCAACTTGCCCAATAAACCGCCGTTGACTATCCGGCAGTTGAATTCTGCCATGACGCACCAAATATACTGTTCTGTTTACCATTGGCTACTTCCACTCCGTTATTGCTCTTTTCGCCGCACTTGGTGTAAGCAGGTCGTTGCAGCACTCGGCCTTAACATTCACCGTCAGTTTACCATCCTGCCGTGCTAAATGTATCGCTGGAACTGCCGCCAGGGCTCTATGAATTTTTTCCACAACATTGTCATCAGGCTGATCTGTTGTCAAAACAGCTATATTCAGACTTGTTGCATTGTGAACACAGTCCACAGCAGCCGTAAAGTTGAGAACGTTAGCAACGGCAAATAGGTTTTCATCCAAATCCGCCATAGTAAACCGCCCGTATGTGCCAAGCGCTATGCCGCCCTCTTTCCGGCGTGTTATTGGCGCTAACCGCCGCAGCACCGATCCGCAGCTGCAGGGTTCAAGCAGGAAGCGGGATATATCACCGGTGCGGTAGCGGATGAGCGGCATCCCCTGCCTGGTTAAGGTTGTAATTACAACTTCGCCTTCCTGGCCGTCAGGCATCACCTGACCGGTTAACGGATCAATGATTTCAAAATAAAAATCCGCTTCATGCAAGTGATAACCGTCGTGCGCCGCACACCCGGTTCCTCCGCCAAGCCCCATTTCGGTCATTCCATAATGTTCAAAAACCTCACAGCCCCAACTATTTCTCAATTCCGCAACAATTGGTCCGGAAACATAGTCGGTGCTTAACAATACGTTCTTCGGCCGAAAAGATTGTAAGGCTTCAGCACCGGTATAACGGGCTAATGCCAGTACTTGCACTGGAATACCCACTAAACAATCAATCTTTTCACGTTCTATGAGTGCCAGGGTTTCCGGAATATTATGGACAAGGCCATGGTGAATGGGTTGAGCATCTAACCGGCTAACGGCAGTTGCCAGTAATGCTCCGACACCGCCGGGACGTTCGCCGGGGAGCAATATGAGTACTTTATCGCCAACAGTGGTAAAAGTAGCCATGCCATATTGAAAAAACGCAACTGTTAATTCCTGATCGGCAGGAGTAAAATATAGACGCTTAGCCGGGCCCGTCGTACCCGAGCTTTCCAAGGTGACAACGCGGCTGATATCACTTTGCGATACACAAAGAAATTGTAATCCATACTGCTTTATATCATCGTCAGTAGTAAATGGAAGCTGGCACAGATCGTCCAAACTAACCATTTCCGTTTCAACAAAGCCCGTTAATAATCTGTGATAAAACGAACTGTGACGGTAAGCCCAACGGATTATTGCCTGCAATTTGTACAATTGGTAGCTGCTAATCAACTCCCGGGTCAAAGGCGCAGTGCCTGTCCCGATTTTTTTCTTGGCCCA
>CAZCEN010000012.1:0-28466 GCA_964497205.1 uncultured Sporomusaceae bacterium | reverse complement strand
AGTAATATTGGTTCATAATCATCCGAGTGGTGATCCAACACCTAGTCAAGAGGATATAAGTCTTACCAAACAATTAGTAGAGGCAGGAAACATACTAAACATTTCAGTACTTGATCATGTAATAATTGGTGACGGTAAGTATGTTAGTTTTAAAGAAAAGGGAATAATATAATAGGTTTTCTTAAATGAAAGGGGCTAAAGTCTATGTTGAATTTATTCGGTTCACTATCACGTGACATGGGTATAGACCTTGGTACTGCCAATACATTGGTACACGTCAAAGGTAGGGGGATCGTTCTCAGAGAACCCTCGGTTGTAGCTATCCAGCGTGATACTGGAGAAGTACTGGCTGTTGGTGAGGAAGCAAAACAAATGATTGGACGTACGCCGGGAAATATTGTGGCCATTCGTCCGCTTAAAGATGGCGTCATTGCTGACTTTGATGTAACGCAGGCCATGCTTAAGTATTTTATTAGAAAAGCTATGGATTCTAAATCTTTTATCAGGCCGCGCGTTATAGTCGGCGTACCTTCCGGAGTAACTGAAGTCGAAAAACGGGCAGTAATTGACGCTACGATTCAGGCTGGGGCACGGGAAGCCTATTTAATAGAAGAGCCAATGGCTGCGGCTATAGGTGCAGGGCTACCCGTCCATGAACCAACAGGAAATATGGTTGTAGATATTGGGGGCGGAACCACAGAAGTTGCTGTTATTTCATTAGGTGGCATAGTCACCAGCCGATCTATTCGTATTGGTGGTGACGAAATGGATGAAGCCATTGTCCAATATGTAAAACGCACTTATAACTTAATGATTGGTGAACGTACAGCTGAAGAAGTAAAAATTAAAATCGGCTCGGCAATTTTGCTGAAAGCAGATGAGCAAATCGATGTACGGGGACGTGATCTGGTAACTGGTTTACCTAAAACACTCGTTATTAAAGCGAGTGAAGTTCAATTAGCACTCAGTGAACCTGTTGCCGGTATTATTGAGGCGGTTAAAGTTACTTTGGAAAAGACTCCGCCGGAGTTAGCTTCGGACATA
Source organism: uncultured Sporomusaceae bacterium (assembly GCA_964497205.1). Lineage (GTDB taxonomy): Bacteria > Bacillota > Negativicutes > Sporomusales > Sporomusaceae > Sporomusa. Next base: position 27,422 of record CAZCEN010000012.1, on the reverse strand, counting down.
ATGGATAGGGGAATCGTTATGACCGGCGGTGGTTCGCTTTTAAGAGGCCTTGATCGGTTACTTAACAAAGAAACCGGTATGCCGGTTCATATTGCGGAAGATGCTTTGTCCTGTGTTGCAGCCGGTACAGGGGGCGCGTTAGAAAGTATTGATTTATTGAAAAGAGTTTTAATGACTACTAAGAAGTTAAGTTAACCAGCAAATCGTGTTAGGAAGGGGCCCAGAAAGTGCGTTTCATTCACAAAAAGGCGGTTATACTCATAGTGGCGGTACTTACCGTCTTTTTGCTGGCCAGTGCAGTAGCCCAGGGAAAGTATAAGTTTAATTTTGTTGAACGGGCTGTAGTTACAGTGTTAGCCCCGGTAGAATATGTATTAGCCCGACTTGGTTATGGTTTTCGTCAAACAAGCTCATTTACTGGTCAAATTATGACAGTGTACCGTGATAACCAAGCGCTAAAAGCCGAAAATGCCGAGCTTCGCCAAAACAATGTTAATGTTACCGAAATTTTGGCCGAAAATGCGCGGCTGCTGGCAATACTTGACTACAAAAAAGCGTCGCCGCAGTTTGATTTTGTTACGGCACAAGTAATTGCCCGTGACCCGGGAACATGGACCAGCATAATTGTTATTAATCGTGGTACTGCCGACGGAATCGCCAAAGACATGGCTGTAGTAACGCCGCAAGGTCTTGTCGGTACTGTCGTAAATGTTTATAATAATACTGCTAAAGTGCAGCTTATATTAGACCCGCGAAGTGCAGTCGGCTGCTTAGTTCAGCGCCCTGAATCGCGGGTAGCTGGCATTGTAGAAGGTAGTGGCTCCAGCCCCTTATCACCCCATATGATTAACATCGCGCGGGATGCTGATATAATCAAAAGTGATAAAATTATTACTTCTGGATTTGGTGGCATCTATCCCAAAGGTTTGTTGGTCGGGGAAGTTGTCGATATCATTAATGATGAGGGTGGATTATTAAAATATGCCGTCTTGAAGCCATCTGTAGATTTTGATAGACTAGAAGAAGTACTAATTATTGTGCGTTCACGAGAACCTGTACCTGTACCTCAACAACCTACACAACCTACACCTGGGCAGTCTGCTCAACCAACGCCGCCGAAAGGGGCGGCGGGGCGATGAAAAATTTATTCGTCTGGACTGGGTTGCTAATTATTACTATTGCCGTTCAGGCTGTATTGCTCCCCATTATTTTTAACCAAGGTGTAAAACCTGATTTAATTCTAATTATGGTAGTAGTTTGCGGTTTATTGGCTGGACGGGAGCAGGCCGTAGGGGTTGGCTTTTTTGCAGGCTTACTGCAGGATTTTGCTTCAGGCAACATATTTGGTTTAAATGTCTTATCCAAAATGATTATAGGATATGTTGCGGGGTTGGCTGAAAGAAAAGTATTCAAAGAAAGTATTTTGTTGCCGGTTCTAGCAATTGCTATAGCTACTTTCTTCAACAGCGCGGTATTGCAAGCGCTGCTTTTTCTGTTAGGCTATAAAGTCGAGTTTTTAGCCATGCTGAAAAATCAAGTTTTACCTTCTTTAGGATACAATGTTTTGTTTTGTATCCCGGTTCATCGTTTGATTTACCGAATTACGTTTGGAAATCGCAGTCAGTTTTGATTTTGTGCATTTTTTAGAAAGGAGGTTGTCGGATGCTTGCTAAGCGATTAAATGGCAGACTAGAGATTTTAAGTATTATCATAGTTTTCATATTTGTTGCTTTGGTAAGTCGTCTGGGCTATTTGCAAATGGCGCAAGGACAGTATTATGGGCGGCTGGCTGACGGCAACCGGATCAGATTAATTCCCATAATGGCCCCACGGGGTGTTTTTTATGATCGTAACGGTGTGATGCTGGTATCTAATCGTCCTGGTTTTACAGTATCCTTACTGCCAATAAGCGGACCTGTGCCGGCAGAAGTAATTAACAAACTGGCTGGAATTCTTGGTATGAATACTGAAGAAATTCAGTCAAAGTTGTCACAGCATAGTGGTTCCTTTGAACCCATACGGGTTAAGACAGATGTTGGCCCGGATATTGTTACTAAGATTGAGGAACGTAGATCAGAGTTGCCCGGTGTTGTTATTGAAGTTCAACCGCTCAGAAATTATATTAACAATGAACTGGGTGCTCATGTTTTTGGTTATGTTAGCGAGATAAACGATGTTGAATTGGAAAAACGTAAAACCGATGGTTACAAAGCTGGAGATATTGTTGGTAAATTCGGTTTAGAAAAGGTTTATGATAAAGAGATTCGAGGCATAGATGGCGGCAATCAAGTAGAGGTTGAGGTCAGTGGCCGTCCTGTACAAGTTCTTGGTAAAAAAGAACCGGTACTTGGACACAATTTAGTATTAACGATTGACTATCGAATCCAAAAGGCGGCAGAAGCCGCCATCGATGAACAACTTACTTATCTTCAAACTAAGACAGAATTTATCAAAGCAAAAGCTGCGGCAGCTGTTGTTCTAAACCCCAAGACGGGGGAAGTTTTGGCAATGGTAAGCCGTCCGACTTTTAACCCTAATTTGTTTAATGGTGGTATTTCAGCAAAAGATTGGAAAATGCTGAATGATAATCCCCATCATCCTATGGATAATAAAGCGATTTCGGGTGAATATCCACCAGGCTCAACTTTTAAGATTGTAACAGGGGCCGCTGCGTTGGAACTTGGTAAGGTTACGCCTGAAGAAAAAATTCTCGATTCAGGAACCCACTGGATTATCCCGAAAGGAAATGCAGGGGGGGAAGCTCTTGGCTGGATTAACTTCCGGGAGGCGTTATCGAAGTCTGATAACGTATATTTTTATGAAATGGGCAACCGCTTAGGTATTGATAACTTAGAAAAATATGCCCGGATGTTTGGCTTAGGGGCGTTTACAGGGATAAATTTACCTGGAGAATCAGATGGGCTAGTAGCAAACCGTCGTTATAAGGAAAAGGCCTATGGCGAAGATTGGTATCTGTCAGAGACTTTCGACGCTGCGATTGGTCAGGGCTTTCAACTAGCAACACCGCTGCAAATGGCTATGCTTATTAGTGAAGTTGCCAATGGCGGCCACCGTTATAAACCTAATGTTGTAAGTAAGATTACCGGCGCTAACGGCGAAGTAATTAAAATTTTTTCTCCCGAGGAAGTTGGTCAAATTACTATTTCTGAGCCTACTCTAACTCTCATTCGCGAGTCTTTAAGAGAGGTGGCTCAGGAAGGAGGTACTGCTGCTTCTGCCTTTGGCGATTTCCCTGTTGCTATAGCCGGTAAAACCGGTACGGCTGAAAATTCGCATGGTTCTGACCACGGTTGGTTTGTGGGTTACGGGCCTTACGAGGATCCACGGATAGCCGTCGCTGTAATTGTTGAGCAAGGTGGTTTCGGTTCGTCTTCTGCCGTACCTATTGCAAAAAAAATAATGGAAGCTGCTTTTAACATTAATCAAGTGCCAGCCGAAGCGGCAAGAATATATCGTCCTCAAACAGCTTTATAAAATAACGAATGAGACCAAACTATCGTGTTTGGTCTCATTCGTTATTTTATCTAATATATTCTCGTTTGGGAGTTATTCTAATAGAACACAATACCAAGTTTGAACATGCGTAGTTCGGGTGCTCCTAGAAGAACATAATAACACCGGAAAAGACTGAAAAGCAATATAGTTTAAGTGTTGTTATTAGCCTTGCGGAAAAAGTGAGGTATGATTGCTGCAAAGGGTTGCTGAAACAACATAAACATAGTAATTGGAATGGCAACTGCAGGAGGAAAGAATCCCAACGCGAGCACCATGCCAAAACTGATATTACGCAGTCCAACACAATAAATCATGGCCAACGCCGTTTCTCTTGTGGGTTTTTTGAGTATATAGGAGCCTAGATAGCCGGTAAAATATCCTCCGGCAACCAGAAGCATTGTAACGGAAACTATTTTTACAGTTGATAAATCCCAATTTATATCTGGGCCTACTATAGCCGCGTTAATAAATATTACGACAAAGAAGGCAATTTTTGAAACAAAATTAGCAACCGTCTTAATTGAGGGAGTCACCAATTGTGTGCTACGATCATGCAGGACCATTCCGACTACACTTGGTATTGTGATCATAGCCAACAATTGTATCATCATTTGCGCATAATCTATATGTAATGCCTGACCAATGGCAACCTTAAAGAAAAAAGGCAACAGTATAGGAATAATAAGAGTATCAAGTGTAACGGCCACCAAAGCTACCGAAACATTACCATCGGTTAACGCTGTCCAAATAACAGAAGTTACACCAATAGGGGTTGATGCGCCTACCAAGTAGCCCAACTGAGTATAATGAGCATCAGGAAAGATAAGCAGTCCGGCGGCCCAGGCAATAAGCGGTGAGACGATATGGATCAGAAATAGTATCCAAAGGGGAACGACTGGTTTTGTAAGTACTCGCAGAAACTCCTTTAGACTTGTGCCTAAAGCAGTTACAAATGTCATATAGGCAAAAGAACCGATTACTATTACTCGCAGAGCCGGAGAGTCAGAAATAGGAGTTACAAAACCGATAAATAAAGCGGATAATACGATCAGAAACATATGTTGTCCCAGCCAGTCTGAGATTTTTGCTAAAGTATTTATCATATAGAGACCTCCATAACATAACTATAATATTCCTCACTACATTCCAATTACCTGCATTTTATCCAATTTTACTGTGATACTGCATTTTTCTGCAGGAAATTTTGCAAAAAAGGCGAATTTTAGTTGACATATAGATAATAACTCATGGTAAAATTTAGGAGAAGATAATGCGGGAGGATGTAGTATTTAAGGGAGGCAAAGCTGGCCTCGAATTGGTGATAAATCAGTCCGCCGATTTTTCTGCAATATTAGAGCAACTTAAAGATAAGTTGGAATCGGCTGCACATTTTTTTTCCGGTAATACCGGTATACGCATATCGTCGGATAACAACGTGCTAACAGGCGATGAGCGGCGGAAGCTGATTAATCTGCTAGCTGACTACGGGTTAAATTTACAGGAACGGCTTGAACCTGAACTGCTGCCACCCGCAGAAGAGACAGACCTTACCGAAGTTCAAGTCGGGGATGTTCCCGTGGAGTACCGACAAGAGGCTGAGGGTGGACAAACTTTAATCATATCAAGAATGCTGCGCGGCGGGCAGCGGGTAGTGTTCAAGGGTTCTGTTATTGTGATGGGGGATGTCAACCCTGGAGCCGAGGTAATTGCCGGCGGCAATATTGTGATCCAGGGAACTTGTCGGGGCTTGGCTCATGCCGGGGTTAACGGTGATCAAACCGCTACAATTACGGCTGACAGGCTGATTGCAGGACAACTCCGTATTGCCGGAATTATCGCCCGAGCCCCGGATACTCAGGATGAGCCTGCCTACCGGGAGACGGCACGTATTGCTGGCGATGTTGTAATTATTGAACCGGCGGATAAGCTGACCGATTAATAGGAGGTACATAGATGGGGGAAGTAATCGTTATTACATCAGGTAAGGGTGGTGTTGGTAAAACAACAACAACCGCTAACCTGGGAACTGGTTTTGCTTTGCAAGGGAAAAAAGTTGTTCTTGTAGATGCCGATATCGGATTACGGAATCTTGATGTTGTTATGGGTTTAGAAAATCGAATTGTATATGATTTGGTGGATGTTACCGAAGGCAACTGCCGTTTAAAGCAAGCACTTATTCGGGACAAGCGTTACGAAACACTGTATCTTTTACCGGCGGCTCAAACCAGAGATAAAAATGCGGTTACGCCTGATCAAATGCAGCAATTGTGCAAGGAGTTGGCACAAGAATTTGATTATGTAATTATTGATTGTCCAGCTGGGATTGAACAAGGTTTTAAAAACGCTATTGCAGGCGCCGACAGGGCTATTATTGTTACTACTCCGGAAGTATCGGCCGTACGGGATGCTGATAGAATTATTGGACTATTAGAATCGGAAGGCAAGCATAATCCTAAACTCATTGTAAACCGCATTAGACCGCTTATGGTTAAAAAAGGTGATATGATGGATATTGATGATATCATCGAAATTTTAGCGGTTGATTTGCTGGGGATAATTCCCGAGGATGAATATATCGTTATTTCAACTAACCGGGGTGAACCGGCAGTTACCAACGCAACCGCCTTGGCTAGTACCGCTTACCGGAATATTGTACGCCGGCTAATGGGTGAAAATGTTCCGCTTATGACGATGGAAACAAATGAAAGTTTTTGGGGCAGATTCAAGAAAGTGTTGGGATTTTAGTTAGCAGCCTAGGGGGGGAAGCAAGGTGTTCGAGCTGATTCAAAAATTGTTTGGTAAAGAACCGCAAGGTTCTAAGGATATTGCTAAAGAGCGGCTTAGGTTTGTATTGGTACATGATCGCGTTAATGTTTCGCCGCAATTTATGGAAGTAATTAAAGATGATATGATTAAAGTGATTTCCAATTACATGGATATCAACGAAACTGAAATGGAAATTAGCTTAACCAAGACCAATACGCAAGTAGCTTTGGTAGCTAATATTCCTGTTAATCGTATGAAACGCAGTGTTGCGCCAGGAGAATAAATTATCAAAAGCAGAGTAAAGATTTTTTGCTCTGCTTTTTTCTTTACTCACTATACTGGACGTAGGCGGGAAATACTATTATAATATATAAGACATTGTTAGAGAGAAGGTAAGTGGGTATGCTTAACCAGCGCCTTTTGCGCAATTTGGATTTTATACTTATTGGTGTTACTGTTCTGATTATACTTATAAGTCTTGTTATCATCGGCAGTGCTACTCATATAAATAATCCCAGCGAGGATCGGTATTGGTATGTACAGCGACAAGGACTGTTTGCCCTGGCTAACATGGTTCTTATTTTTATTATGTTAAATTTTGACTATAAATCCCTTGAAAAGTTTTCGGGCTTTTTATATGTTTTTAACTTAATCATGCTGCTTGCTGTTATGTTTGTCGGCCAATCGGCATTGGGGGCCCAGCGATGGATTCAGATCGGACCGATAAGTTTACAGCCATCGGAGTTTTCTAAGATTATAATGATTATCTCTTTGGCTCAAATACTTGACAAACGTTCAGGCAGACTTAATTCATTTAAAGAAATAATACCGGTGTTTATCTATGTTGGCATTCCTTTTCTCCTGGTACTGAAACAGCCTGACCTTGGCACTTCGCTTGTATTTCTGGCCATACTATTTGGTATGATTTTTGTAGCTGGTATTAGCACGCGTCATTTAATGATGATATTTGGCGCAGGTCTTGCGATTCTACCAATTTTTTGGCACTTTTTAAAAGACTATCAGAAAAAAAGGCTGACGGTATTTATTGATCCTAATGTTGACCCTTTGGGGTCAGGGTATCATATCATTCAGTCTAAGATCGCTATCGGATCCGGCATGCTGTTCGGGAAGGGCCTATTTAACGGCACACAGAGTCAATTGAATTTTTTGCCTGAGAACCATACTGACTTTATATTTGCTGTTATAGGGGAAGAATTAGGATTTGTTGGCGCTACACTGATTTTGCTATTATACCTGATTTTACTTTACCGGGGTGTTAAAATAGCCGGAGCAGCACGCGATAATTTCGGTACATTACTGGCTACAGGTATTACCTCCATGCTGGCATTTCACTTGTTGGTTAACGTCGGGATGACAGCTGGTATTATGCCGGTTACAGGTATTCCATTACCACTCATGAGTTATGGAGTAAGTGCGTTAACCACAAACTTATTTAGTATTGGTGTACTATTAAATATCTATATGCGAAGACAAAAGATACTGTTTTGAACATCGGCCGGGTTACTTTTCTAAAGTGATCTGGCCGATTCTTATTTTTATTTTGTCAATTAAACATGCTATTTTTCATAGTTATAATTCTGAGTTTTTTTCATATATATTCCATAAGAATAGTTGAGCCGTTTTTATGGAGGGCTTAAAATGACAAAATTATGGAACCGTATGAAAACCCGTTGGCAGTTTACTGGCCGTAATAATGAGAAAAATTGGCAGTCGTACTATGATGATGAACCTGATTATACTTGGCTTAAAAAAACGGTTGCAGCCTTAGCGCTATTCGCCGTGGTTTATAGCGCTCATGTATCGAATACCAGGATTGGACAGGAAGTAACCGGTGCTGTGCGCCAAATGTTAGCCACTCAAACTGATTTTATGTATTATACGGCTAGGACTATAGAATATGTTAACACCTATTGGCCGAATGCCGCTAATATATCGGGAATACCGGTACTAAAACAAGTGCAGACAACTATATCAAGGCCGGCAGATCCCTTGCTGTATATGACGAAGCCTGCTGAAGGGCAGATCGTGAATCGATTTGGCTGGCAGCAAGCTAATCCGTCGGTTAAGCCGGAAACAATGAGGGAAGGGATTGATATTGCTGCACCGGCGGGCTCTGGTGTAAGAGCAGCAGCTACCGGAAAAGTCAAAATTGTTACTGATAGTACCCATTTTGGTAAAATGCTTATTATAGAGCATGGGCAAGGTATTGAGACCATTTATGGATATTTGGCGGATATTGTAGTAAAAGAAGGCGATGATGTAAGTCAAGGACAAATAGTGGCGAGGGTTGCAAAAACAGGCTCTGCTCAACCTGTTCTCTATTTCGAGTTACGGGAAAACGGTAAAGCTCTTGATCCGTTATCAAGGTTCAAGGGGGAAAAAACAAATTAAGGAAGTGAAATATGCGGACCGGTAAAATAGCAGGTGTTGAAATCGTAGTAAATAATTGGTTCTTAGTTTTGATTGTATTGTTTAGCATTGCCGGTCTTGCCAGCAAAGTACTGCTGATATTTAGTGCTGTCTTATGGCATGAACTGGCACATGCACTAATGGCGGGCGGCTTAGGTTATAAGGTGAGACAAGTAGAATTGCTGCCATTTGGAGCCGTAGCGCGCATTGACCGTTTAGCGGATGCCGGAGCGGCCAGTGAAATCATGATAGCAGCCGCCGGACCGTTGGCAAGTATAGGTCTGGCGGTTTTATGTTATACTGGTATGGCTGGAGCGGTTCCAGGGCGGGAACTGCTTACCTTCTATGGAGAAGTTAATATCATGCTGGCAGGTTTTAACTTGCTGCCGGCGTTGCCGCTTGATGGGGGAAGGATATTACGGGCGATTTTAACAGGCAGGCGCGATTACCGTGACGCCACAGCTATTGTTGTGACAGTAAGTTATGTAATTAGCTGCGTGTTACTCCTCTGGGCAGGTGTGAGCTATTGGTTGTATAATACCTTGAACTTAACTTTGCTTGTTGCAGCGGGATTTTTACTGCTTACTGCCCGAACGGAAAACAACTTAGCCGGATTTAGAGCATTGCGTATTTTGGCTAATAAAAAAGCTGAACTTACCAGTAGCGGAGTTATGCCTACAAATCACCTTACCGCTATGGAAAGTACAATAATCAAAGATGTTATCCGGCTATTTGGTCCAGAACAGTATAATATCGTTCACGTTATTAATCGAAATTTTGAACTATGCGGGGCATTAACTGAGACCCAAGTGTGGGAAGGGTTGCTTAAAAAGGGGATAAAAGCAAGAATAAAAGAGTTTCTATAGAAAGCTGTTTTCTATACAAGGTTTCAAATATAATAGAGATGGAAAAAATAAGTCTTGATATTTCCATCAGAAAAATACATAATAATTTTTATAGCTATATTTTGGAGGTACATATGCATTCCTTAGAACCTGTAAGCCCTGCCGTTTTGAGTAGGGTAATGAAACCAGCCCGTTATACTGGCCATGAGTGGAACAGTGTAATTAAAGAAGCTGATACTTACATAGTGAATTTTGTGTTAGCGATGCCTGATGTGTATGAAGTGGGTATGTCTAACCTTGGTCTTAAAATATTATATCAAGTATTGAATAATCGCCCAGATACTTTTGCGGAGCGTGTATATGCTCCTTGGACAGACATGGAGACTGAAATGAGAGCGGGGGGAGTCAAGCTATATACGCTTGAAACAAAAAGGCCGGTAGCCATGGCCGATATTGTCGGCTTTTCTTTACAGTATGAATTGAGTTACAGTAATGTGCTTAATATGCTTGATCTAGCCGGTGTACCGCTTTTGGCTGATGAGCGCGATGAAAGTCAGCCGCTGGTAGTTTGCGGTGGTCCTTGTGCCTTTAATGCCGAACCTATGGCCGACTTTGTGGATTTCTTTATTCTAGGTGAAGCAGAAGACGTTATTGGGGAAGTAGCTGCTGCTATTGCTCGCTGGAAACAGCAGGATAAGCTGGGTGGCAAGCCGGCAATTCTTAAAAAACTTGCTAGTCTTCAGGGGATATATGTCCCTAGCTTTTATCGTGAAGAATACGACAACTGCGGAAAGATGCAACCCTTACAGCCAATTGTACCGGAAGCAAAGCCTGTTATCGTTAAACGGATAATTCAAGATTTAGATAACGTAACTTTTGCAACAAAACCCATCGTTCCGTTTATCGAAATTGTTCATGACCGCATAATGCTGGAATTATTCAGGGGATGTACGCGTGGCTGCCGGTTTTGTCAGGCCGGTGTACTCTATCGTCCTGTCCGGGAACGCAAGATGGAAACACTTATAAACTACGTCCAGGAACTTGTCGATAATACCGGTTATAACGAAATATCACTGGTGTCATTAAGTTCAGCGGACTATTCCTGCCTTAGCCCGTTAATTACTCAATTGATTGAACGGTTCAAGCAGCAGGGCGTAAGTGTATCACTGCCATCTCTTAGGATTGATAGTTTTTCCATAGATCTGGCGAAACAGGTACAACAGGTGAGGAAAAGCGGCTTGACCTTTGCACCTGAGGCCGGAACTCAGCGGTTAAGAGATGTGATTAATAAAGGTGTTACCGAAGAAAATCTTACTGAAGCCGTAAGCGCCGCCTTTAAATCAGGTTGGTCAACAATTAAGCTTTATTTTATGATTGGCCTGCCAACCGAAACAGATGAAGACATTGAAGGCATTGCGGCATTGGCTCAGCGAGTTGCCGATCTTTATAAACAAATAAAAGGACGTAAAGGTGCAAAAGTAACTGTCAGTGTGTCTTCGTTCGTGCCTAAACCCCATACAGCATTCCAGTGGTTTGGCCAAAATTCAATTGAAGAAATTGAACGTAAGCAAAGACTATTACGATCACTTATTAAAGATCGCAGTATTTCGTTACATTGGCATGATGCACGCACTAGCTTTCTTGAAGGTGTATTTTCCCGCGGCGACCGCCGGCTGGGTAAGGTACTGTTAAGAGCGTGGCAGAACGGGGTTAAATTCGACGGGTGGTCTGAGCATTTTAAATTTGATGCGTGGATGGACGCATTTACGGCTGAAAAGGTCGACCCGGCCGATTACGCCAGTCGTGAACGGGAACTGGATGAATATTTACCATGGGAACATCTTTCTTCCGGAGTGGACAAGGCCTTTCTGACAAGAGAGTGGCAAGCTGCGCAAAAAGCAGCCTTTACGCCGGACTGCCGTCGTGAACAGTGCGGTGCCTGTGGTGTCTGCCAGGATCTTAATGTTAAAGTAGTTGATTGGGGGCTGGCATAATGGCTAAGTTGCGGCTTAAAATAACCAAAGGCGGCGAAATCCGTTATGTTTCTCATTTGGATTTTGCCGGAACAATTGAACGCGCCGTTCGTCGCGCTAAACTACCGGTGGCTTACTCTGAAGGGTTTAACCCACATATGAAACTTGCTTTTGCCTCAGCATTGGCTGTAGGGGTAACGAGTGAGGCAGAATATCTTGATTTAGAATTGAATGAAGAAATGGCAGTTGCCGATGTGTCTGCTCGTCTTACACCACAGTTACCTGCCGGTATTGAATTAAAGTCTGCCAAATATATGGGACAGCGCAGCCAAGCCCTTATGGCTATAGTTAATCTGGCCACATATGACATTATAGTGCCGTTGTTACCAGATGGGGAGCTGGATGCTGCCTTAAGAAGTATAGAGCAATTCAATAATGAAGTTGAAGTAATCTATGTTAAACAATCGCCCAAAGGAAGGCGTGAAATTGATATTAAGGAATATCTCGCCGCTCCCGTTGTTGCAAAATTGGCAGCAGATAACCGGCGGGAGTTAGTAATTAACCTTTCAATTCGGATAACTCCCGGGGGAAGTGTCAAACCCGCGGAGGTGATTGCTTCGCTTACTGATAATTTTGGCTTGCCCGTTGACAAAAATGCTGCGCTGATCAACCGGACAGGGCTGTTTGTAACAGATGGCAAGGTGAGAAAGACGCCTGTTGAATTGTAGGAGCAATGGTAACGTATTAAAAACAACAATAGAAGGTACGGAGTATGAAGAAAACTATAATTGCTAACGTTGTACCGGAAGAAACCAGGGTAGCGCTGCTAGAAGATAATGAACTTATGGAAATATCGGTAGAACGTAGCGAAAGCGGGCATTTGGTAGGTAATATTTATAAGGGACGAGTTAAGAATGTTCTTCCCGGGATGCAGGCCGCTTTCGTTGATATCGGAAGAGACAAAAACGCTTTTTTATATATGGGAGATGCCGGGCGCCAGGCGGCGTGCCAGCATTTGACTATCGGCCAGGATGTACTAGTGCAGATAGCAAAAGATGCTATGGGCGATAAAGGACCACGGGCTACTATTAGCCTGACATTACCTGGGCGGTATATTGTACTTATGCCAACCGTCGATTATATTGGTATCTCACGGCGTATTGAAGAGGAAAGCGAACGGGATCGGCTGCGCCAGATTGCGGAAAACATTCGTCCGGCCGGTATGGGAGTTATAGTTAGAACCATAGCTGAAGGTAAAAGCCAGGACGAGTTAATGAAAGATATGGCGTACTTGACAAATATGTGGTCAAGCTTAAGCAACCGGGCAAAACGAATTAATGCACCGGCGCTTATTTACCGTGATGCAGATTTAGTTGTCAGGATTGTTCGCGACTATTTGACAAGTGATGTTTCCGAGTTTGTTATTGACAGCCAGGAGTCCTACAACCGGGTTGTTGACTTGCTAAAATATATATCACCAGAATTGGTTGATTGTGTTACGCTTTATGATCCAACAGGGCAAAATGAAGATATATTTTGCCGTTTTAATCTTGACGTTCAACTGGAAAGCCTGCGTGACCGCCGAGTAGAGCTGACTTGTGGCGGCTATCTGGTTATTGATCACACCGAAGCATTAACCGTTATTGATGTCAATACAGGCAAATTTGTTGGCAATACCAGCTTATCGGAAACCGTGTTTCAAACTAACTTAGAGGCAGCGGTGCAAATCGCCAGGCAGCTTAGGTTAAGAGACATCGGCGGCATTATCATCATTGATTTTATCGATATGGATAAAGCCGAACAGCGTGCTGCGGTGCTTAATGCACTTGAACTTGCACTAAAGAAAGACCGCACAAAGTCGAATGTTTTAGGCATTACTAATTTGGGTTTAGTTGAAATGACCAGAAAAAAAGCAAGGCAGAATATTAATGGCATGCTTTACAGCCCATGCCCGTGCTGTTTGGGTAAAGGCCGGATCAAATCACCGGAAACAGTAGTCATTGATATCAAACGGGAAATTAGAAAGCTCAACAAACGTTCCCGCTCAGGCGGAAGGTTGTTAATCCAAGTTCATCCGCAGGTAGCCGACTTTCTGACAAAGCAGGGAGAACTCAAACGTCTTGAGCAGGAAACGGCCAGATCTTTGCTAGTCGAGTCAACTGAAAGTGTGAATCCGGAGATGTTCTCTTTGCTCTGGAAACCTGATTGACAAACTATTACCATTATGCTAAAATTTGATGATGTAGGCATTGTCTACACCACCGCACAGAGAGGTTCCTAAATCTTGTATGCCTAGCATATAAGTACCGAATTTGGCGAGTCCTAATGCAGGGGAGGTGCAAAATTTAATGTACGCTATTATTGAAACAGGCGGTAAACAATACCGCGTAACTGAAGGCGATGTGCTCACTATTGAAAAAATCGAAGCAACTGAAGGTCAGACTTTTGAATTTGACCGTGTTTTGACTGTAGTAAAAGACGGTGAGGTTGTTATCGGTAAACCGCTGGTAGCTAACGCTAAAGTTACTGCTGAAGTAGTGGCTCATGGCAAAGGCAAAAAGATTTTAGTTTTCAAATACAAAGCTAAATCTAACTATCGCCGCCGCCAAGGTCATCGTCAACCGTTTACCAAAGTTCGCATTGAAAAGATTCATGCATAGACAATGATTACGGTTGAATTATTTTTAGACAACAATCAGGCAATTTCCGGATTTTATAGCCATGGGCATGCGCAAGCCGGGCCACATGGCCAGGATATTGTATGTGCCGGAGTGTCTGCTCTTGTTCAAGCGTCCATTATGGGAATTGAGCGTCACCTTGGTAGAGATATCAATCTTACCCAGAATGCGAAAGGTCTCAAAATGAGCTTAATCGGAGAGCCTGACAATCTTACAAATGCAATTTTTGAAACAATGCTGCTTGGTTTAAGCGAAATTGCCAAAAGATATCCTAAAAGTGTTCGAATTATTGAACACAGGAGGTGAAAGCAAGATGGAAAAATTTAAACTGAATTCTTTTGACTTACAGCTATTTGCTCATAAAAAAGGTGTGGGCAGCTCCCGTAACGGTCGCGACAGTGAGGCCAAACGCCTTGGTGTTAAGCGTCACGCCGGTGAAGTTGTAACCGCAGGCAGCATTCTGGTGCGTCAGCGTGGTACCCATTTCCATCCCGGTAACAACGTAGGCATCGGCAAAGATGATACCTTATTTGCCATGGTTCCCGGCAAGGTCGCTTTCGAGCGTAAAGGCCGTTATGATCGGCAAGTTAGTGTATATCCTGCAGCTGAAGAAGCTATGTAAAAGAACACGGCTTGTGATAAGCTTTTGACAAAGCGAAAGCCGATGTTGCACTTATCCTGATGGGTAAGAAAAACCTGCGGTCTTGGAACCGCAGGTTTTTTTATAAAATTTTACGAAAACTGTCGAACATCAACAGGTATTTTTGTTGGTGGGAGCGAAGGGTATATCATTCTGCTACAATTTGGAAGGATGATAGTATGTCAAATACAGCTTGTTCTGAAGTAGCATCATGTTCGGATGTAATAAAACTGCTCCGGATTCAGCGTCATGATTTTTTAAATCATCTCCAGGTTATTCATGCTCTGATTCAACTGGGGCGGGACGAACGGGCGCTGCAATATATTGAAAAGTTAGCACATGACCCAGATATGATATCGAATGTTCTGTTATCCTATCAGAATGAAATATCTGACTAATTATAACTCTGGTGACTTGAAAAAACTGACTATTATTGATAAAATGCAGCTTGAACGCGCATATTACATATAAAAAACGCAAGGGGATTTCTAATGTTTATCGACAGAGCCAAGATAACTGTTAAAGCCGGTAGCGGCGGTAATGGTATGTCTAGTTTTCGCAGGGAAAAATATGTTCCCAAGGGTGGCCCCAGCGGCGGCGACGGCGGCCGCGGTGCCAATATAGTGTTAATTGGAGACGAAAACCTTAATACACTTGTTGATTTTCGCTATAAACGTATATTTAAAGCCGATAACGGTGCTAATGGGCAGTCCAGCAACATGCACGGCCGTGGTGCTGAAGATTTACTGATTAAAGTACCGCCAGGAACTATTATTAAAGAAGAAGCCACTGGCCGGATACTAGGTGACATTACCGAGCCAGGACAAAAAGTAGTTGTAGCTAAAGGCGGACGGGGAGGGCGGGGTAACGCCCGTTTTGTTAACAGCGTACACCGGGCGCCAACCTTTGCTGAACTCGGGGAACCGGGCGAGGAACAAACTCTTTTGCTTGAACTTAAACTGTTGGCTGATGTTGGTTTGCTTGGCTATCCCAGTGTGGGAAAATCAAGTATTTTATCCATGGTATCGGCGGCTAAACCAGAAATTGCCGCCTATCACTTTACTACTCTATCCCCTGTTTTGGGTGTTGTTAGTATTGCCGAAGGCCAAAACTTTGTACTTGCCGATATTCCCGGATTAATTGAGGGAGCCCATGAAGGGGTGGGCCTAGGCCATGACTTCTTACGGCATATTGAGCGTACTAAGGTATTGATTCATGTACTGGATGTTTCAGGTATTGAGGGTCGTGACCCGATTGAAGATTTCCACAAAATTAATAATGAGCTCAAATTATACAATGAGAGATTGTTTAAACGTCCGCAGCTTGTTGCCGCGAATAAAATGGATTTGCCGGAAGCGCAGGAAAATTACCAGCGCGTAGCCGATTACATGGCTGAATTAGGACATGAGATTTATCCAATTTCAGCAGCTACCGGGGAGGGCCTTCAGGCTCTGATGCAGCGGGCAGCTCAGCTGTTGGCTGAATATGTTGAAGAACCTGAAGAAATTGAAGAAGCCAAGGTATATGAAGCTAAGCCTGAAGACGAATTCTCGATTACACGGGATGATGACGGAGCCTTTGTGGTGGCCGGTGAGGGTATCGAAAAGCTTGTTGCCATGACCCGGTTTAACGATGATGAAGGCATACAACGGTTCCAGGCTATTTGGCGCAGACTGAAGATCGATGAGGCTCTACGTGAGCGTGGCATTCAAGAAGGGGACACTGTTCGCATTCGTGATATGGAATTTGAGTTTAGACCATAGGAGGCTATATTTTTGCAAGCAAATGAAACAACACTGACAGGCAAGCAAAAGCGCTTTTTGCGTGCAATGGGCAGTACGCTTGATCCTGTTGTACAAATCGGTAAAAGTGGTGTTATTGATACTGTTATCGAGAGTGCTGAACAAGTTCTCGCGGCCAGAGAGCTTATAAAAGTAAGGGTATTGCAAAACAGTCCGGAAGAACCCAAGGAGGCGATTGCCAGCCTGGCAAGAGCAACCGAGGCGGAACTTGTACAAGTAATAGGCCGGAATGGCCTATTATATAAAAGGAACGAGGAAAAACCAAAAATAGACTTGCCGTGATTAATGGGGGAGTGTCAGTATTATGCTTACCAGGGAGAATTTATGCAATGCCAAGCGCATTGTTGTTAAGGTTGGCACCAGTACTTTAACTCATGCGACAGGCAAACTAAATCTTTTGCGTATTGAAAAACTTGCCCGGGAACTATCAGATCTTGCAAACCAAGGAAAACAAATTATCCTGGTTACTTCCGGGGCTGTTGGTGCCGGTATGGATCGATTGGGGCTAAAAGAAAAGCCTAAGACCATCCCGGAAAAGCAAGCGGCCGCTGCTGTCGGGCAAGGAATTTTGCTTCATATTTACGAGAAAATGTTTGGTGAATACGGTCAAATTGTCGGTCAGGTATTATTAACTCGTGCCGATTCTGTTAACCGCAAGCGTTACACTAATTCCCGCAATACTTTAATGGCGCTCTTAAACCAGGGCGTCATTCCCATTATCAATGAGAATGACGCTGTTTCCATTGATGAGCTTAAGATCGGTGACAATGATACACTGTCGGCTATGGTTGCCAGCATTATCGACGCGGATTTGCTCATCATTTTGTCAGATGTAGAAGGTGTTTATACCGCTAATCCTCAGACAGATCCCAATGCGGTGCTCTTAACTGAAATTACCGATATTGCCCCAGACATCGAAGAACTGGCCGGGGGGCCAGGCACTATGCGCGGGACAGGCGGCATGTATACCAAGATTCAAGCCGCTAAAATTGCGGTTAACTCCGGTGTAGCAATGGTAATTGCTACAGGCGGCCGCGAAGGCGTAGTTCGTGAGGTATTACAGGGGGATAATGTAGGTACAATCTTTATTTCCAAGGAGAACCGCCTGCAAATCAGGAAACGCTGGCTGGCTTTCGGTGTCAGTGTAAATGGTCGCGTAACAGTAGATAGAGGCTGTGAACGAGCGCTTTTAGAAGGCGGCTCCAGTCTGCTGGCTGCCGGGGTTACGGACGTTAACGGCGACTTTGAACAAGGCAATACAATCAGTATAGTTAGTGAAGGCGGCCGGGAATTGGCACGCGGAATAACCAATTATTGCTCGGAAGACGTAAAAAAGATTATGGGTGCGCAGACTCATGATATAACTCAGATACTTGGCTCAAAACCATATGACGAAATTATTCACCGGGACAATTTGGTGCTCTTGGTGTAGAGGGAGAGGATAGGTGTGGACTATATAACCGAGCTTGAGGATAAGGGCAGAATTGCTAAACAAGCAGCCCGCAAATTGGCGAGCTTGTCAACGGCTGTAAAAAATCAGGCGCTTTTTGCTATGGCTAGGGCGTTGGAGGAAAGTCAAAGCCAAATTGTTGCCGCAAATGCAAAAGATATCGCAAAAGCAGAAAATAACGGTATGCCTAAGCCGCTTATTGATCGCCTGTTACTTAACGAAGCAAGGATAAAGGCTATGGCTGACGGGCTGCGGCAGATTGCCGCCTTACCTGATCCGATCGGTGAGACTTTAACTGGCTGGCGGCACCAGAACGGCCTTGCTATTAGCAAAGTGCGGGTACCGCTGGGCGTTATCGGCATTATCTACGAAGCCCGTCCGAATGTTACCGTAGATGCTGCCGGGTTGTGTTTAAAAGCCGGCAATGCCGTTATTCTGCGCGGTGGGTCTGAAGCTATAAACTCTAATGCTGCTATTACCGCGGTTATTGCTCAGGCGGCTTATAATGCCGGTATACCCCAGGGAGCTATTGCGCTTGTTTCCACAACTGATCGTCAAGCGGTAACTGCCATGCTTAAACTTAATAAGTATCTTGATGTTATTATTCCCCGCGGCGGTGCCGGACTTATAAGAACAGTTATTGAAAATAGCACTGTGCCTGTTATTGAAACAGGTACAGGCGTTTGTCACACTTTTGTTGATGACTCCGCCGATCTTGGCATGGCTCAGGAAATTGTCTTTAACGCCAAGGTCTCTCGCCCCGGTGTATGTAACGCCATGGAAACCTTGCTGGTTCATGCTGATGTGGCAGCAGAATTTTTACCGGATATGCTTGAACGCTATCATCAGGCTGGTGTTGAGCTTAGAGGCTGCTATGAAACCATGAAATATCATCATGCCGTAAAACAAGCTACTGAGGCCGATTGGGCAACGGAATTTCTTGATTTAATCTTAGCCGTACGGGTGGTTGACAGCTTAGATATGGCGCTTGACCATATTGCCGCATATAGTACACGACATTCGGAAGCTATAATTACTAAGGACTATAACAACGCCAGAAAATTTCAGCAGGAAGTGGATGCTGCTGCTGTTTATGTTAATGCATCAACTCGTTTTACCGATGGCTTTGAATTTGGGTTTGGCGCCGAAATTGGAATAAGTACTCAGAAACTTCACGCTAGGGGGCCGATGGGACTGCCTGAACTTACCAGTATCAAGTATGTCGTAAATGGAAATGGTCAGATAAGATAATCTAATGCGGTGATAACAGATGGGATTGTTATGGGGCTGTGTTAGTTACACGGCTTCTGACAATCTTGTTTGCTTTTTTGATATTCGCCATGCGACCAGAGGAAATGCTTTTCTGTTGCTGAATAATAATATGGTTTGTTAATGGGATATATAATTAGAATATGTCCATTAACAAACGCTATAGGTAGAAGCTTATGAATAAGATAAAACAGCTAACAGGCTACTATTATGCTGTACGAAACTATATGCAAACGCCTAAGGGGCGCCATGATTTTATCGACTATGCTCGGGCTGTGGTCGTAATTACCGGAGTTATTGCAGCTGCCGGGATAGCAATAAAATGGTTGAGTAATTGACAATGCCCTTTTCATACTGACAAGCATTTGTTATAATGTAAATAAATTTGAATTTTTTGGATATTATTGAAAGGCAGATATATATGTCGCACGCAAAAGCTAAAGTAGGTATTATGGGCGGAACATTTGATCCGATTCATGTAGGTCATTTAGTAACGGCTGAAGCTGTCCGCATTGAATATAATCTAGATAAGGTTCTATTTATTCCTGCCAGTAATCCGCCGCATAAGCAAGAGTCCTTAGTTACACCTGCAATTCATCGGTATATTATGACCGTTATGGCTACATACTCTAATCCGCACTTCTTTGTCTCCGGCATCGAACTTGAACGTTCTGGACCCTCGTATACGATAGATACTGTCAGAGCTTTAATTGATTGTTATGGTGCCAGCACTCAGTTTTATTTTATTACCGGTGCAGATGCTGTTAAGGATTTGCCTACATGGCGGGAAATTGATCGACTATTGGACTTATGTTACTTTGTCGCTGCTACTCGTCCTGGCTGTATCAGTTACATTGATCAAGTTATAAAGCAATTTGGGGCTAAAGGGCGTCGAAGTATCCAGCGCTTAGCGACGCCAGAACTCGAAATATCTTCAACTGATATTCGGGAACGAGTAAAAAAGGGTCGTTCGATAAAGTATATAGTTCCTGAAAGTGTTGAAGCCTATATTTATAAAGAAGGTTTATATCGTTAAAGAAGACTTTCGTGCCAAATATAGGCAACATCAGATAGGCATAAATCTTTTATTATTGCAGATAATGTTAACGTAAAACTTATTTTGGTTTTCAAGTATCTGATGTAACGGAGGTGATTTCCTTTGGCAAAAACACTCTATGTCGGCAATTTACCTTGGAATACTACAGACACAGCTCTTGCCGAAGCCTTTAGTCCGCATGGCTCTGTAATTTCCAGCCGGATTATTACTGACAAAGAAACGGGGCGTTCCCGCGGATTTGGTTTTGTAGAAGTAGAGGATGGCGATGCTGACAAAATGATTGAGGCTATGAACGGCTCTCAAGTCGGAGGTCGGCAAATCGTTGTTAACGAAGCTAAGCCTAGACAAGGTTAAACAGGCAATGAGCTTTAGTGAATAAAATGATAGCATGTATTCACCTCCTAGTTTTAGGAGGTTTTTTATTATTGAAAAAGGATATCTGCATAAACTGACGAATTTTAGTAATATAGAACAGGTGGTGTAATATTTTGAAATATAATCAGGCAGCAGACAAGCTGTCAAAAGCGTTGTCTCCTAAACGCTTTACCCATTCTTTGGGAGTAAGTAAGGCAGCCGCTGAATTAGCGGAAATGTTTGGAGAAGATATAGAGAAGTCGAAAATGGCCGGACTGCTTCATGATTGCGCCCGTGGCATATCCAGTAATAACCTATTGCAAATGGCTGAAGGCTTTGGTATAGTGGTGGATGATGTCGAAATCTCTCAACCGATATTAGTACATGCGCCGCTTGGTGCGTATTTAGCTAAAGCGGATTATGGGGTTGATGACCCCGGAATACTAAAAGCCATTACGCTCCATACAACTGGTGCGGCTAACATGTCAAAACTCGAAAAAATTATTTATTTGGCTGATTGTATTGAACCAAGCCGGGACTATCCTGGTGTGGACAAGCTTCGAATGTTAGCCACGAGAAATTTGGATGCTGCCGTACTTGCGGCTTTTGACCAGTCACTTCAATTTGTTATTGAGCGGGGTTTGCTCATACATCCGGCTACCGTTGAAGGCCGCAATTACTTATTACAAAGACAAAACATTTAATTCATATGTAAAGGTGTTGTCTTTTGGAGAGGAGATGATACCGTGAGTGACTTAGAACGTAGAGTGCAACGAAGACGAAAAATTCGCTGGGATAGAATTTTTATTCTTTTACTATTATTTTTGGCGGCTGTGGTTGCTTTAGCAGGTGCTACTGTTTACGCTTATCTAAGTATAGTTGGTAATCCGTCCTCTGTTTCGGTTGCTAAGTCGGTAACGGAACGCCCCCCGGAAACATTAAAGAATAGAGTAAATATTCTTCTCCTGGGGGTCGATGATAAAGACCGTGAGAATCCTTATGATACAGCCAGACGGTCAGATACTATGATGGTTGCAAGTATTGCTCCCGAGGATGGAACTGTTAAGTTATTATCTTTACCGCGTGACACAAAAGTAACAATCCCTGGACGTAAAGGCTACGATAAGCTCAATCATGCCTATGCTTACGGTGGAGCTGAGCTGGCTCGCAGCACAGTTGAGCAATTTTTACAAATTCCGATTAATTATTATATAGTTATTGACTGGCAGGCTTTTATTAGGGTTATTGATGTTTTGGGCGGGGTAGATCTTTATGTTGAACATAATATGAACTACCAAGACCCCTATGCCGACCTCGATATTCATATCGAAAAAGGTTATCAGCACTTAGATGGAGAAAAGGCTGGCCAATATGTGCGTTTTCGCAGCGATGAACTTGGGGATATTGGACGAGTTCAGCGTCAACAACGGTTTTTAAAGGCTTTGGCTAAGCAGACATTGCAGGTTGGTACAATTTTAAAAGTACCTGCATTAGTGAACACTATAAACCAATATGTTGATACCGATATGTCGGTAATGACTATGGTAAAGGTAGGTAATAGCCTTAAGTCTTTTAATGCTGGCAATCTTACTACTGAGATGTTGCCAGGTGACTTTGCCACAATTGATGGACTCAGTTATTGGATACCAGATAAGGAACAGACGAAACAGCTTATTGAAACTATGTTTATGTCTGTAGCTAAGGCCAGTACATCCAAAGATGCCTCGGCTGCTACAAAAAAGAACTAAGACTCGGAGGGAAAGCTGTGTTTTAGGCGGCTTTCTTTTTTTTGCAGGAAAGTTGCCTACTCAGTCCGAATAAAATAAATTTAGAAAGAAAAAGCTATAATGAAGAGTTTTCAGGAGGTATTTTGTAACCAATGATTCATACTGACAGCAATTTAGCTGAATTAGTAGCCAAAGCAGCTAGTGACAAAAAGGCGCATGATATTATTATTATGGATTTGACAGGAATTTCACCGGTGACGGATAACTTTGTTATTTGCAGTGCCAATTCGAGTACTCAAGTACAGGCAATAGCTGATAATATTGAAGAGCAACTTGGTGAGCAGGGAATTAGGTTGCTGCATAGAGAGGGATACCGGGAAGCACGTTGGGTGCTTCTGGACTATGGCAACTGTGTGGCGCATATTTTCGTCGAAGAGGATCGCCGTTTTTATAATCTTGAACGGCTATGGGGCGATGCCAAGCAAGTCTCTTATCAAGGTTAGGTGAATATGAATAACACCAGACATAACTACAAACCCGGTGATGTAGTAGAATTAACTGTTGTCCGTAAGAGTGACTTGGGTGCGTTTTTAGACGTGGGCACTGGAAACACCAGTGACGACATTTTGCTGCATAAGGCGCAACAATCAGAAGAAGTTGAAATAGGACAAAGTGTAAAAGTATATCTTTATAAAGACCCTAAAGGTCGGCTTACTGCAAGTATGCGATTGCCGCAAATGCGGGAAGGCCAGGTTGCCAGGGTTGAAGTTATTAACACGACAAAAGACGGTACTTTTGTAAATATAGGCGCGGAGCGTGGTGTGTTTATGCCGCATGCCGGCAGACGCGGGCTACCACGGCGAGGCGAAAAGGTATGGGTCAAGTTGTACCGTGATAAATCAGATCGTTTAGCGGTTACTATGGAAGTTGAAGACGAACTGAGAAAGGCTGCTAAACCGGCGGAAGGAGTCAAGGTTGGCGATATCGTCACCGGCTCGGTTTATAACTATAATGAGCAAGGGGCCTTTATTTTCACTAAAGAAAGGTTTATTGCTTTTTTGCATAATGACGAAATGACAGAGCGACCCAGGGTTGGCGCTGAGCTTGATGCCAGAATTACATATATCCGGGAAGACGGGCGGCTTAATGTATCAATGCGTCCTGCTAAGGAAAATGCTATGGATGCTGACGCGGAAAAAATACTGCAGGTGCTCCGAACAAGAGGCGGGCAGATGCCTTACAGCGATGATACCCCGCCGGAAATAATCAAGGATAAATTTAATATTAGTAAAGCGGCTTTTAAAAGAGCACTCGGCCGTTTACTAAAAGATAACCGGATTGAGCAAAAGGAAGGCTGGACATATTTAAAAGATAATGAGGATGGCAAGTAAGCCATCCTCATTATCTTTTACTATATCATTTCGCCTGGATAAGGGCAACATCGGCTTCCACCTTCGCCAAAGGCTCGGCGCAAGCCGTGTTTTCTTTATCATGTGGGGAGTGAGTTCTTACAAGGTCCGTGTTTCTTTTGATTAGCGTTAGTGTTGTTTCTGGTATTATTCATATCGGCTGCTGGTTTACTGCTTTTGGCATTGCCGGAGTCTAATAAATCTTTTGCGGCCATGAAATCCCCTCCTTTTTTAGTGCAACGCGGTAAACTACCGCTATCTTCCGGGAGGTCAGCCTCCTTCTTTGGTCAGCTCATCAGAATATTCGACTGAAGGCTGAAGATCAGCAGCAGATACCGTGTCATTGCTTACCTGGTATTTAGATTGAGTAGAGCTTGTACGAGGCCCTTCACTAATCAGACCTTTAGCCCCTACCTGTGATTGGCCGGCAATATTTTTGCCATTCCAAAAACTCGTTTTTTGCATTGCCAAAATTATCACCTCCCATGCTGATATTAGTTTTCCCGTATAAATAGGTAAGCATGAGCGACAATGATTGCTAGTTTTGTTAACAGCGTCGTTGCCCTTTACATGTTTTTTGCTTTGGCGGAAAGACTAATTTTAATACAATAAGGGAGGTTCTTTGCCATGGATCAGGAGTTACATATGATATCACTGCAAGTAAAAGCACTTAGACAACAACTTAGCGATCTTATGCAAAACTCTAATTCGGCTGATGCTGAAATAATAACAGCCAGCAGTACTTTAGCAGCGCAGTTAGAGGATTATGCTCATACAATTAATGAGAAACGCTATCCATCAATGCGTACTTTTTAGGTATTTAAAAACGAGTAGTTATCGTGAAAGAATAAGTTAACCCCTACGAATTTCGCAGGGGTTAATTTTTTATTTAGCATTGATCTACCTTTTCATTATTTAAACTGAGGGTAATAAGTACCTTGTCAACTCGTGCCTTATCCATATCCACAACTTCAAAATTATATCCATTCCAAATAAAATTATCTGCAGTCTTGGGGATACGTCCCAGGTAAGAAACAACAAACCCACCAAGTGTTTGGAAGTAGCCTCTTTCTTCACCCGGTAAATGATCGACATTCAGCAAGTCTTTAAGTTCTTCCGCTGGTAACATACCATCTACCAGCCACGAACCGTCTTCCCGGGCAATAATATCCGGCTCTTCAATTTCACCGAGACTCGGTATATCTCCCACAATATGCTCCACAATATCATAAAGGCTGATTAATCCGGAAATGCCGCCGTATTCATCAACTATCAGCGCTACGTATATTCCGGTTTCTTTAAACTTTTCCAGAGCTTTTAATGCAGGGGTATTTTTGGGAATATAGAGAGGCTGGCGGGCGGTCGAATCGAGATGTAATGGCCTGCCGGGATGATAATCTGCTAAAATTTCATTAGAATAAACAACGCCCACAATATCGTCTAGATTACCCCGGGCAATAGGGAAAAACAGATGGTTGGTATTCCGGATAATACGCAAATTGTATTGGTCATTATCTTCTAAATCCAGCCACTTGATTTGCGTGCGTGGTGTCATGAGTGCGCCTACGCGCATATCTCCAAGTATAAAGATTTTTTCTAACATATCGTGCTCAGATTTTTCAAAAACACCATGTTGTGCGCCCTGCCCAATTAGAACTCTAACCTCTTCTTCCGTTACGGGTGGTTCCTCCGGCGGTTTGGCTCTGAGCAGCTTCATCACCATAGTAGTTGAAATACTCAGCAGATGAACCAGCGGGCGATTAAGTCTGACAAAAGCGGATATTGGTCTGGCAACAAATGCTGCGATTGGTTCAGGGTTATTGAGCGCTAACTTTTTAGGAACCAATTCACCCACGATAAGTGACAAATAAGTAATTATTCCAACGACAATGGTGAAACTGATCGCAGTGCTATAACTACTCAGCAAGGGAATCGTGTTTAGAATCGACGCAAGGTAGTTCGAAATCTTTGCCCCGCCAAATGCACCTGTAAGAATTCCTATTAAAGTTATGCCTATTTGTACAGCAGATAAGAGAGCAGTGGGTTCTTCTGCCAATTTTAAGGCGGCGTAAGCACCTTTGCTGCCGTTTGATGCCATATTTTCCAGGCGGCTTTTACGTGAAGATACAATAGACATTTCTGTTAACGCAAAAAGGCCGTTAGCCAAAATCAGAATAAGGATAATTATTACCTCGGTACTGATAGAAGCAGTTTCCAAAGTTTCAATAACACTCTCCCTTTTCAAAAATTAAAATTACTATTACAATTATAGCATTCCCTATGTAAGTAATATCAAATGCGTTACAATTTCGTCAGGTTTATCAAATCGATTGGCTGCTTTGTCAACTTGGTAAACCATAAATTTAGATAGTTGGCAAAAAGTGATACTGATAAAAAACTACCCGCTAGCTCAATAGCAGCGGGTGTTTCATTTATTACAGTTTATCTAGCGCGGTATTTTCCTTTTTGCTTTTTTTCAGAGCATAAGCAACTAAGGCAGTCGCCGCAATTACGATAAGCGAGATGATCAGCATATCATCTTTATGTTGTGTAAACATTTCCACGGCTTGGGCACCAAAGTAGTAAATGAGAATACCTTCCAGGAAAAAACGTTTGCCGCGTCCAAGGAACGAGATAATTAAAAAAAGCGGCATATTGATTTTAAGTGCTCCGGCTGTAATGCTGATAAATTTGTATGGAATGGGAGATAACGCCGCCAAAAATATTGCTAAAACTGCATTGTCTTGTACCGTATCATGAATTTTATCTATATATTTATTAGGTATAAATTTACGGGCAGCTGGTAGACCGATTTTCAGACCGATCAAGTAGCCGATTAAACCACCGACGATAGACGCAAATGTAGCGGCTAACCCATAATATATAGCATTGTGTGGATTGGCTAAAGCTAATGGGATAAGAAGCAGGTCAGGCAGTACAGGGGATATAAATGATTCCGTGAAAGCAGCAATTAAGAGACCGGTAAGACCCCATTCTAATAGTATTACTACTAATGCTTCCATTGACACGCTCCCCTATTTTTTTAATTAAAAAACAATAAAAAACGAGACACCTTTGGCATGATTTATATCAGTACCAGTGCCCAGTTGCGTTTATCTAACTTTTGCAAGTACAGTAATAGTTTAACTTACTTATTCATTTCAGTCAAGTTAGCATAATATTGGGGAAAAGTATCTTTGGTTGTACTATACTAGATAAAGGCAGTAAAAAACCGAAAGAACTAATCTCTTTCGGTTCTGGTGGAGATAAGCGGGATCGAACCGCTGGCCTCTTGAATGCCATTCAAGCGCTCTCCCAGCTGAGCTATACCCCCATGTTATTGTATTTATATAAAATTATAATGAAGCACTGGGATAATGTCAAGAATTCACCGGAAAAATAATTGAATCGGCAGGTACTTAAGCATATAATGACGAATTATTCTGACACAAAATGTTATTTTATTCACGCAAATAAGTATGGAGTGGTGTAACTAAGGAAAGAAG
>CAZCEN010000011.1:8547-28613 GCA_964497205.1 uncultured Sporomusaceae bacterium | reverse complement strand
TTTTTTCGTTGTGCCTGTTGCACTAAAGTACAGTGTATTAATCCGCATTATACTAAAGACCCTCCCTTGAGGCAGTGTAAATTATTTTACCTGTTCTCTACGGGAGGGCCGTATTCCTGTTACTTGAGGAAAACTATATCTTACAATTGCTGCGACCACTGGCCTGCGTCCAACCTGCCAAACGCCCGGCAATATCGGCCGTAAGCATTCCCGGCGTCAGCCGCCAATTCCAGTTGTCGCCGACGGTACCGGGAGTATTCATCCGGGCCGTCGAATCAAGTCCCAGAATATCCTGCAACGGCAGGATAACTGTTTGTGCCTGGCTCTGGTAAGTCAGCCTAATAAGCAGTTCGCATACCCCGGTATCACTCCGGTCGTATCCCGGTTCCCACCGTTTTAGGTACTCCAGCACAAGATGTTTTAACCAGGGCTCAGTTTTATCAAGCTTTTGCCACCAGCCCAGCAGAGTGTCATTGTCGTGAGTTCCTGTGTAGGCAATAGTACTATAGCCGGTGTTATGCGGGAATAACGGCGCCGACCAGCCATCACCAAAACTAAACTGCAATACTTTCATCCCCGGATAACCAAACTTGTGTTTCAACCTGTTAACAGCGGGAGTAATTATCCCCAAATCCTCAGCCACCAACGGCAATTTGCCGAGATATTTTTCTAAAACGGCGAAAAAGTTGGCTGCCGGTCCGGCTACCCACCGGCCGTTGACGGCCGTCGGTTCACCGGCTGGAATCTCCCAGTAGGCTTCAAAGCCCCGGAAATGATCAATACGAATAGCATCGACCAATGTGAGCAAGACTTCAATGCGGCACCGCCACCAATAGTAATCGTCTTCAGCCATGGCTTCCCAGTTATATAGCGGATTACCCCACAACTGCCCGGTCTCACTGAAATAATCCGGCGGTACCCCGGCTACCTTAGTGGGACTACCGGTTTGGTCCAGTTCAAACAAGCCGGGATTTGCCCAGACATCAGCACTGTCATGGGCAATGAACAACGGTAAGTCCCCGATTAACTGGATAGAATTCCTGTTGGCATAGGTTTTGAGCTCGCTCCATTGCGACCAAAAAGCAAACTGCAAGAAGGTTTGATAAGCAATTTCCGCTTCCAGCTCCTGCCGGTAAAAGTCCATCGCCGCAGGCTGACGCTGGCGGATGTCTCTGTCCCATTCATTCCAGGGCAAGTTACGGAAATGTTTCTTGAGTGCAATAAACAACGTATAATCAGGCAGCCATTCTGCTGTAGTTTCTAAAAAATGCCGGTACCTATCATCCGGTTCCTGCTGCTTAAAGCCGACATAAGCTCGACGAAGCACTGTTTCTTTCAGCAGTTTAATCTTAGGAAAGTCAATCATGGCTGGATTGGAGTCAGCAAATTCGTTCACAGATAATTGACTTTCCGCCAGCCAGCCGGCCTCTACCAGTTTTTCCGGTGATATTAGCAGTGGATTACCGGCAAACGCCGACAAACATTGGTACGGCGATTCACCAAAACCAACCGGGTTCAAAGGCAGAAACTGCCAGTAGTGCTGGCCGCTGTTTGCTAAAAAGTCGACAAATTTATAAGCCTCTGATCCCAAATCACCAATGCCGAAGGGTGATGACAATGAAGTGGGATGCAACAAGACGCCGCTTGCACGGGTACATTCTTCAGCCTTTGGCAAGGCCTCGGCCAACAGCAACCGGCCAGTTAGTGGCGGCAGGGTAATACTAAGACGGCCATCATCAGGCACCCCGATTTGTTCACCGGACAGCGCATCGGTAACATAGTCCTGATCAGCAAACCATCTTGCCGCATCAATTGTGACAGTAACAGATGTGTGACGACTGCGATTTAAAATAACAGCAGCCGTATTATCGGCGGCTAGCTCGCCGAAGACGTCTTTTCCGCCCTGAATCCGGCGCACATAACTGTATAAATCCCCTTCAGCGGCCAGCAGCAGCCACTCGCCTGTCCTCAGCACGGGATAACTGTTGCGTAACCCGACAAGTTGCTTGTACCAAGCCATTAAGCCGGGTTCTTCCTTCCCCCAGGGGTAGGTGCGGCGGTTTAAAGGATCGCTATAGCCTTCCACACCGGCTTCATCGCCATAGTAAATACAAGGGGCGCCCGGAAAAGTCATTTGCCAGAGAACCGTGATCTTCAGCCGAGCCATTCCCAAGGTGCGCTGCTCAGGTGTCAGCTTATATTTATAGGCGCTGAGAATGCTGTGAGACTGTTCCGGCGCCGCCTCAGCCAATAGCGTCAAAATGCGCGGCACGTCATGACTGCCAATAATATTAAGGTTGGCGTAAAAATTCTCTTTCGGATAGTTTTCATAGAGGCTGAACAAATCTCTATGCACTGCCTGCGCTTCCCGCCAGCCTAACATATAATCAAGCACCAGTTTGCGGAACGGGTAGTTCATTACAGAATCCAGCTCGGTACCGTTGAAGTATTGACGAAGATATCCATAAGCAACCTTGCGCGAAGCATCTTCCCATACCTCACCAACTAAAACAGCTTCCGGCTCATGCTCTTTCAGGGTTTTATAAAACTTTTTCAAAAACGATTCCGGCAGTTCATCGGCAACATCCAGCCGCCAGCCTTTCACGCCGGCCGTAAGCCAATGTTTAAGCACACTGTCAGGGCCGTCAATAATAAAGTGCTGATAGGAAGGATCTTCTTCATTAACGTTGGGTAAGGTGCCAACTCCCCACCACGATTCGTATTTTTCGGGATAATCGGTAAATTTGTACCAGGAGTAGTACGGTGATTCCTTTGCTTGAAAAGCCCCAACTTCGTCATAAGATCCTTCGGCATTAAAATAAATACTGTCGCTGCCGGTATGACTGAACACGCCGTCTAAAATAACGGCAATACCAAGCTCGCTTGCTTTGGAGCAAAGCGTGGCAAATTCCTCATTACCGCCAAACATCGGGTCAATCGTCTTGTAGTCGGCAGTATCATACTTATGATTTGACGGTGATGAAAAAATTGGATTAAAGTAAATAGCCGTGATTCCTAATTCAGTTAAATAGGGCAGCTTGGCAATTACCCCTGCCAAATTACCGCCAAAAAAATCATAGGCAATAATTGCGCCTGTATTCATTTCTCGAGCATAGACCGGAGTGTCCTGCCAGTGGGCATGCAATAAGCTGCCTGGAGGCGGATTAAGAATTTTACCGTCAGGCATGCCGTTATAAAAGCGGTCAACAAAAATTTGATAAACAACGGCATGTTTAAACCAGTTGGGGGTAACGGCACCCGGAAGGTAAGTGCTGATTTGATAGGACGGAGGCGGATAATCCAGGATTTGGCCTATGCCGCCCTTTTCATCCCGGTTATTGCCATAATAAAAAATCTGTCCTCCTCTGTTAACAATAAAGTAGTACCAAAGTACTCCCGGGGTATCTGGAGTAGTAATAACAGCCTGGTATAGGTGCTGACCATATGATTCCTCAATATGGTGCATGTTTAGTAAGGTCTCGCCAATACCATCCTGCCATAATCTTAGCCGTACCTCAGTGACTGGCTGAGATCCCTGGTGCGGCGGCGCAGCAACCATCAATCTAAGTTTTATTTCACTGTGACAAGAAGCAGCCCCAAAGGGGCTGCGAAAGTCTTTATTGTGGGAGTCATGCAGTATCCATTGCTGATTCATGCCAAGTCACCTCTAGTATTAAACTTCCCTAATTACTACCGGTTTAATCCTCCAAATTCCGATAGCGTATTCCGAGACTGTCCGGTCACTGGAGAACCGGCCGGAAAAAGCAATATTATTTATCACCATAGCCTGCCAGTGGGCAGAGTCACGATAGAGACTATTTATTTTTTCCTGGGCTTCCGCATAGGCGGCAAAATCCTTCAATACAAAATACTCGTCATTCGCCCGAATGAGCGAATGATGAATGCAATTAAATTCATCCGGGCTGACAGGCAAGAAACCATTAGTAAGCTGATCAACAACCAGTCGTAAGCGCGGGTTGTTATGATACACGTCAAGCACATTGTACCCGCCGTATTTGTAGTAGTTTAACACTTCCTCGGCGGTTAAGCCAAAGATAACGATATTGTCATTACCCACTTCATCACAAATCTCAATATTGGCGCCGTCTAAGGTACCAATAGTTATAGCCCCGTTCATCATAAATTTCATATTGCCGGTACCGGATGCCTCCCTGCTGGCAGTTGATATTTGTTCACTGACATCAGCTGCAGGAATTATTAGTTCAGCCAGGGATACACTGTAGTTTTCTAAAAAAATAACTTTAATCTTACCACCGACATCCGGGTCATTGTTAATAACCTGAGCCAAGGTGTTAATAAACTTGATAATGTGTTTCGCCAGATAATAGCCTGTCGCTGATTTGCCGGCAAAAATAAAGGTGCGTGGCTCAATGTCCAGGCCAGGATTTGCCTTTAGCCGGTTATAGAGATCCAGTACATGCAGTGCGTTTAACGTCTGCCGCTTATAAGCATGAATGCGCTTGACCTGCACGTCAAAAACGGAATGCGGATCGACGACAATACCCATCTTCTCTTGAATAAACTGCGCCAACCGGTTTTTGTTGGCCTGTTTAACAGCCTTAATGCTGGCCTGAAGCCCGGCATCATGGGCATACCGGTGAAGATTGACAAGTTCGTAAGGATGAGCCAGCCAGCTTGAACCAATGGTTTCTGTAATAATGCCGGCCAAGGCCGAATTGGCTTTAGCCAGCCAGCGACGGTGGGTAACGCCGTTCGTTTTGTTATTAAAACGATACGGATAGAACTGGTAGAAGTTACTCATAACCTCTTTTTTCAGGATATTACTATGAACTTCGGCCACCCCGTTAATACTGTGGCTGCCGACAACCGCCAAATGCGCCATATGCACATACCCGTCGGCGATTATGGCCATAGCCCGGATTCTATCCCAGTCGCCAGGATATTTTTCCCATAAGGCGGCACAGAACCGTTCATTTATCTCGCGAATAATCATATACATGCGTGGCAACAGCCGCTCTACCATTTCGATAGGCCACTTTTCCAGCGCCTCAGGCAAGATAGTATGATTGGTGTAGGAAATGGTATGTCTGGTAGTATTCCAGGCATCTTCCCAGCTTAACCCCTCTTCATCCAGCAAAATGCGCATAAGCTCCGGTACTGCTAAGGCCGGATGGGTATCGTTTATATGGATAGCGATTTTTTTATGAATTCTGGTCAAATCACCTGGGGTTGCCCCATGGGTTCTTTTATATCGCCTAATAATACTCTGCAGCCCTGCTGAAACAAAGAAATACTGTTGCTTAAGCCGCAACGTTTTGCCTTCCGGATAGTTATCGTCAGGATAGAGAATCTGTGAAGTGGCCTCAAGGGAGTATTTCTTTTCCACGGCTTTTAAAAAATCCCCTTTGCTAAAGGAGGGAAAATCAAAGTGGTTGGTTTCAGCACTCCATAGGCGTAAAGTATTAACCGTATTACAGTTGGCCCCGACAATAGGCACATCATAAGGTACCGCAACTACCGGCTCGTAGTTTTCATGAAAAACGACATAGCGCCCGCCCTGTTCCTCCAACCGGACATGACCGCCAAACTTTACCGTAACCGCGCGCTCGGCTTTGCGGACCTCCCATACATATCCGTCCCGCAGCCAATTGTCAGGCAGCTCAATTTGATAGCCGTCAACAATCTTTTGCTCAAACATGCCATGACGGTAACGAATACCGCAACCATGGCCAGACAGTTGCAAAGAAGCCATAGAGTCAAGAAAGCAGGCTGCCAGACGACCCAATCCGCCGTTTCCCAAACCGGCATCATGTTCGACTGTCTCAAGCTCGTTCAGATCAATACCAAGTTCTTTAAGCCCTTCACTGCAAAACTCGGTTAACCCGAGATTGTACAAATTGCTGCCTAGCAGCCGCCCCAATAAAAATTCCATAGAGAAATAATAAACTTGTTTTTCCTTACTCATGCGATATTGTCTGTTGGACTGATACCAGCGCTTGCTGATTTCTTCTTTAATCAGGGTACTTAGTGCAACATATTTATCGGCAATAGATGACTCGTCAAGGCTTTGTCCGAACAGGGTCTGCAGTTTGTTAATAAAGGCTTCTTTAAATTCTTGCTTGGATTTAAACATAACCTTCATCCCCTCCACTCTAAACACCATTCTTTAGGCCCCGTTCTTGCCTACTCTTTGGCAGTTAGGGTTTCATACAACCGCCTATATTCATTTGCTGAACTTTGCCAGCTGTTATCAGAGCGCATTGCGTTCCTGACAAGTTTTGCCCACTGCGTCTTATCCGAATACAAAGCCAAGGCGTCTTCAATTACATTAAGCATCTCGTGTGCATTATAGCTGACAAAACTAAAACCATTGCCTTCTCCGGTCACGGTATTAAACGGCGTAATGGTATCTTTTAATCCGCCAACCTCCCGGACAATGGGAATACTGCCATACCGAAGGGCAATTAACTGGCCGATACCGCAAGGTTCAAACCGCGAAGGCATCAGGAACATGTCAGAACCGGCATAAATTCTATGCGCCAAACTATCGCAAAAGGTAATCTTGGCTGATACCTTATCCGGATGGCGCCTAGCAGCCTCTTGGAATAAATTCTCAAACCGTGCTTCGCCTGTACCCAGCACAACCAGTTGTATATCCCGTGCCAACAGTTCTTCCATAACATGCGCAACTAAATCAAGTCCCTTAGAATCTACCAGCCGCGATACAATTCCAATAAGCGGTGTTGTCCTGCTTTCCGGTAAACCAAGTTCGGCCTGCAGCCTGAGTTTATTGCCAAGTCGTTTGGTTGTTCCCCGCCAAGTATAGTTGGTATAAATAGCGGGATCATCGGCCGGGTTGTAACTATCGCAGTCAATACCATTGATAATTCCATAAATATCGCCTTGACGTTTAGTTAAAAAGCCGTCAAGCTTTTCCCCGAAATAGGGCTGCTGAATTTCAGAAGCATAGGACTGACTCACCGTAGTAATAACATCACTAAAGGCCAGCCCGGCTTTGAGATAATTCACCTGCCCAAAAAACTCCAGGCCGTCAGCGTTAAAAACCGTGGCCGGCAGCCCGAGTAAATCACCGAGAATATCTGCGGGGAATACACCTTGATACATTAAATTATGAACTGTAAATACTGTTTTTATGGCCGAATACTCATTGCGGACAAGGTATTGCTGTTTGAGCATAGCGGCCAGCGGACCGGTTTGCCAGTCGTGACAGTGAATTATATCCGGCATAAAGCCGAGCTGAGGCAGAATTTTGAGCACAGCCCGGCATAAAAAAGCAAACCTTTCGGCTTCGTCATAATGACCGTACAGGGTATCCCGTTTGAAATAATATTCGTTATCAACAAAATACCAAGTAATACCCTGGTATTTGAGTTCAAGTAAACCGGAGTGCTGACGGCGCCAGCCAACAGGTACGGTAATGGCCGCTTGGGGCACCATTTGCTTGACATACTCGACAGGAATTAAACTGTATTTCGGCATAATTACCCTAACATCAATTGATTGCTTCTTAAGCTCTTTAGGCAGCGAGCCAATGACATCGCCTAAACCACCGGTTTTCGCAAAAGGGGCCGCTTCGGAAGCCACAAATAGTACTTTCAGCATGACTAAATCACCGTTCCCTTCTCAATCACAATCGGGTGATTTAACTCGCCTTTAAGCTTTCTGCCTGCCGAAATTTTTACATCTTTATCACATATAACATTTTCTAATACAACCCCTGGTCCGATTTCGCCTTTTTGCATAATAATACTGTTAATAACCCGGGCATCTTTATGTACTTTGACACCGCGGAACAATATACTGTTCTCGACTTTGCCGGCAATTACCGAGCCGTTGGCAACTAACGAACTTCGTACGCTGGAATCATGCTGGTACTTAGCTGGTGCCTCATCTTTGACTTTTGTATAAATAGAGCCATTGGCAAAAAAGAGTTCCTGCCATTTTTCAGGACGAAGAAGTTCCATACTATGATTAAAGTAGTTTTGCACTGAATCAACACGTGCCAAATATCCGGTAAAAGGATAGCCATAAATTTTAAGCTCTTTTAAATTCTTCATAAAACAATCACGAGCAATATTTGTGCCTCCCCGTGACATGCTGCTATCAATCAAATCCACCAGCAATTGCCGATCCAGCAAATACATTTCCAGCGACAATTTATTGCTGCGGGGATTAACAGGACATATTTCCATATCAATAATGCGGCCAGCTTGGTCTGTTTCCAGCATAGTAGCACCGGCTAGCCGTTTAACCGTGGCCGCGCTATATTCTTTATACAATACCGTTATATCGGCCTGTTTTTCCAAATGCAACTTAAAAACATCCTTAAAATTAATATTGCAGACAGCCCGGCTGCCTGCCAGCAATACATAGGGTTGACGGCTGCTCTTGATATAGTCCAGGTTACCGAAAAAGTCAGCCAAATCATCAGGAAAAGTTCCTTGCACTGTTCCGGACTGTAAAGAAGGCAGCAGAAACAACCCATCTCTTTTTCTTGCCAAATCCCATTCTTTACCAGAACGAATATGATCCATCAGGGAACGGGAGTTACCGGCAGACAGGATTCCCACATTGGTTATACCAGAGTTAATAAAATTAGATAAAACAAAATCAATAAGCCGGTACCTGCCGGCGAAAGGAATTGCGGCTACCGGACGGTATCTGGTTATCTCCCGGAGCAAGTCATGACTTTCATGTAAATTAATAAGTCCCATTATATTCTTCAATAAACTTCCTCCCCCTCAACGGCAAGCTGCTTTGCGCCGGGAGCTAACAACGGGCAAGCAGGGCATTGCGCTTAATCTTCATCTCACTGGTAATATTTAAATTATCTCCTATTAAAGTAATACCGGAAAACCAGCGGCGGTCTTCCTGCTCGGCAGGACCAGCAGCACCAAGCTGGGCACCGGCTTCTACAACAGATTTACGACCAATGATGGCTTTTGTGATAATTGCATTAGCGCCAATAGAAGCGTAAGGCATAATAATGGAATCTTTAACCTTGGCCCCTTCACCAATCTGTACGCCAGGGAATAATACCGAGTTTTCCACTTCTCCTGAGACCTGACATCCTTCAGTTATCAAAGAACAGACTACCCGGGCAGTATCCGTCAAAAAATGAGGCGGCTGAGTAGGACTTACCGAGTAAATCCGCCAGCTTGGATCAAATAAGTCGAGTGCCGGCTCATCTCCTAAAAGATCCATATTCGCTTCCCAATAGCTTTCTACCGTACCAACATCTTTCCAATAACCATCAAACCGGTAGGCAAACAGGCGCTCACCCCCGGCTAACATGTTGGGAATAACATTTTTGCCAAAATCATGGCTGGACTTAGTATCTGTCGCATCGGCCGCCAAATAAGCCCGTAGCGCAGGCCAGCTAAATACGTATATTCCCATAGAGGCCTGATTATTCTTGGGATTTTGGGGCTTTTCCTCAAATTCAATAATCCGCTGATCTTCGGCAGTATTCATAATGCCAAATCGGCCGGCTTCTTCCCATGGCACTTCAATTACGGCAATCGTAGCATCCGCCTGCTTGCTTTTGTGGTAGTCCAGCATCAGTGAATAGTCCATCTTGTAGATGTGATCGCCGGACAATACCAGTACATACTCGGGACTAAACATTTCAATAAAATTAAAGTTCTGGTAAATGGCATCCGCCGTGCCCTTGTACCATTCACCACCTTTTTCCCGGACATAGGGCGGCAGGACATAGACCCCGCCGCTGCGCCTGTCAAGATCCCAGGCACTACCTATGCCAATATAAGAATGAAGAGCTAACGGTTGATATTGAGTAAGAACGCCGACAGTATCAACGCCTGAGTTATAACAGTTGCTTAAAGGAAAATCAATGATCCGATACTTGCCGCCGAACGGTACGGCAGGCTTTGCCAGCTTTTTGGTCAGTACTCCTAGTCTTGAGCCCTGACCGCCGGCTAAAATCATGGCAACACATTCTTTCCCTAGCAAGGTGCCCCACTCTCCCTATTTCCGCTTGTAATCTGCGACGAAACTTATATTTAATATGTTTTTTTGATTTTTGGGACTGACCTGCATCAACAGGCTTTAAATATACAGCAGACAATGGCGGCAGGGTAAGAATCAGAGACTGCTCATACCCATGCCAGCCAACAGCTTCAGGCACCAGTTTACCGGGATTTCCCTGACCTGATCCTCCATACATGGGGTTATCGCTATTTAACACTTCAATATAATGGCCGGCTTCCGGTACGCCAATCCGGTATCCATGCCGGACAACCGGCGTAAAGTTAAGTATGGCAATCATAAAATCATCAGGCTTTTTTCCTTGTCGTTTGAAAACAATAACACTGTGCTGGCTATCCTGGCAGTCAATCCAGGAAAAGCCGTGCCAATCCTTATCATTCTCCCACATAGCCGGATTTTCCAAGTAAAAATGATTGAGATCCCGGACATAGTTGTGCAGCTTCTGATGCATATCGTATTCCAGCAGATGCCAATCCAAACTATCGTCATACTTCCACTCGATAAATTGGCCAAACTCCCCGCCCATAAACAGCAGTTTTTTACCGGGATGGGACATCATGTACGCATAAAAGGCACGCAAATTGGCAAACTTCTGCCAGTAATCACCTGGCATCTTATCAAGCAGCGAGCGTTTACCGTGAACTACTTCATCATGGGATAAGGGTAGGACAAAGTTCTCTGAAAACGCGTACATAAAGGAAAATGTCACCAAGTTATGATGATACTGGCGATGAACAGGGTCAAGTTCCATATATCGGAGCATATCGTTCATCCAACCCATATTCCATTTAAAATTAAAACCCAATCCGCCCAGATACGTAGGATGAGTAACCAGCGGCCACGCTGTTGAGTCTTCGGCGATAACCAGTGCACCGGGATATTTAGCAAAAATAGTCTCGTTGAGCCGCCGTAAAAAACTGATGGCCTCTAAGTTTTCGGTTCCGCCATAGCAGTTTGGCTGCCATTCGCCTTCCTCCCGTCCATAATTGAGATACAGCATATTGGCGACCGCGTCAATCCGGAGACCATCAATATGATACACATCCATCCAAAACAATGCATTGGATACTAGAAAGCTCAATACCTCCGGCCGGCCAAGGTCAAAATTGAGTGTCCCCCAGCCCCGGTTTTCACTACGCCGGCAATCGGCGTATTCGTACAGAGTCGTACCGTCAAAACGGGCTAAACCATGGGCATCCCGGCAAAAGTGCCCGGGTACCCAGTCCAGAATAACGCCGATACCTTGCTGGTGGCAGCAATCCACAAAATACTTGAAATCATCGGGTGAGCCATACCGGCTGGTAACGGCATAATAACCTGTTGCCTGATACCCCCACGAGCCATCAAAAGGATGCTCGGCAACAGGCAGCAATTCAATGTGAGTATAACCCATGTTAGCGGCATACTCGGCTAATGGCCGGGCAAGATCCCGATAAGACAGGCGTTCCTTTTCAGCCCCCCGCCGCCAGGAACCAAGATCAACTTCATAAATATTCAGGGGTCGTTCATAAGGAGATTGAACAGCCTTATTTTTTTGCCAATTGTCGTCTTGCCAGACATACTTTTTAATATCGGCCACTTTTGAAGCAGTTTTTGGCCTGAGTTCTGCGGCAAAAGCGTAAGGATCGGCTTTATGAAAGATTTCGCCCCAGGAAGTAACAATTTCATACTTATAAATAGTGCCTAAACCAATTCCCGGAACAAACAGTGTCCAAACGCCGCAGGTAGTTGATTGCTCCATAACATGATTGCTGCCATCCCATTTATTAAAATCACCAATAACCCGGACTATGTCAGCGTGAGGGGCCCAAACGGCAAACCATACTCCGCAGACGCCTCCTTCTTGCTTCACATGCGCGCCCAACATATTATAACTGTGAACATTGCAACCTTCGTGGAATAAATAAGCATCGAAGTTAGTAAAAAGAGCCGTAGTCATTTATTTACTTCCATCCTTTATCATAAAGTAGACTTAGCTTCAGATGGGGTTTTAACCCCATCTGAAGGTTAGTGTGAGCTAGCA
Source organism: uncultured Sporomusaceae bacterium (assembly GCA_964497205.1). GTDB lineage: Bacteria > Bacillota > Negativicutes > Sporomusales > Sporomusaceae > Sporomusa. The sequence goes on along the minus strand of CAZCEN010000011.1, from coordinate 16,579 downwards.
TATGTACTCAACTATTCTCCATACCGGTAATTTTTTCCTGTTAAAATATGGTAATTATTTTATGGCAATCTATTTTCTAATCAGCTTGCGGTCTTTAAGCCGTTGCCGCTATCTTTCCACAGGATTCGGCAACCTGAATAACTCCTTTAGGTTCAACCTCCTCATTCATTTCTTTGAGTACAGTATTGGGTGTAATAATCGCTCCATCTACTGTAACATCACTTTCTATCCGCGCGTACTGCATAACAACACTGTTCTGGACTTTGGCACCAGGACCAATATAGACCCCGGGAAAAATAATGCAGTTCTCAACTTCACCTAAGACAATTGCACCGCCGGCAATGAGCGAGCAGCTCACTTTCGCGGCGGCGCCGTGGTATTGGGGAGGCAGATGTAAACACGGTGAATATACAGGCCATTTTATATCATCTAATAGCAATTTAGGGGTATCCCCTACCAAATCCATGTTGGCTTCCCAGTAGCTATCCACCGTACCAACATCTTTCCAATAGCTGTTAAACCGATAGGCAAACAAACGATATCCGGCGGCTAACAACCCTGGTATAATATCTTTACCAAAATCATGACTCGATGCCCCTTGTAAGGCATCATACTCCAGATATTGTTTTAACACTTTCCAGCCAAAAATATACACACCCATAGACGCCTGGTTACTTTTGGGCTGGCGGGGCTTTTCTGCAAAGTCCTTGATTCGGCCGTTCCCGGCTGTCTCCATAATGCCAAACCGGCTGGCTTCCGCCCAGGATACATCAATAACGCCGATAGTAACATCGGCCTGACAAGACTTGTGGTACTCCAGCATCGCCGCATAGTCCATTTTATAAATATGGTCTCCTGACAGCACCACTACATACTCGGGGTCAAAATGCTCGAGAAACTCACAGTTTTGGTATACAGCATCGGCCGTACCCTTATACCATTCCCCTCCCTTTTCCTTGGCGTACGGCGGCAGAATATGAACTCCCCCACCCATTCTGTCAAGATCCCAGGCGCTGCCATTCCCTACATATGCATGCAGGGTAAACGGCTGATACTGTGTCAAAATACCTACTGTGTCCAGTCCGGAATTCCGGCAATTGCTTAAAGTAAAATCAATAATGCGATATTGACCGCCAAATGGCACAGCAGGCTTGGCCAGTTCTTTAGTTAGTGCCCCCAGCCGGGTACCTTGCCCCCCTGCCAGCACCATAGCAACCCATTCTTTGTTACCCAAAAGCATTCCCTCCCCGATAATAGCCATACGACAGTCATAATTACCTTATGCCTTATGGAGGAATTGTAGAACAACATTAATTGAATGGATGCTACCTATTACAACAAAAATATCCTACAACGAATTTTTCGCTGTAGGATACTTTTGTTTTTTCAATAAGTAAGAAGCACTAACCGATAACAGCCATCACTTCGCCGGGTTTAACACTTGTACCAGTTTCTATATTCAACAACTTGACATTTCCTTTAGCCGGAGAAGTGATTTCATTTTGCATTTTCATGGCTTCAAGAATCATCAGCACATCGCCTTTTTTAACTATATCGCCCTTTTTAACAAGGACTTTTGAAATCTTACCAGGCATCGGCGCCTTCACTGCAACCTCGCCTGTAGTAATTTCCACCGGGGTAGCCGGAACCGTTGACGGTGACGAAGCAGCAACGGACGGTATAGCAGTATGAATAACAGGAACAGCAGTCGCTGCTGTGTTTGGTTCCTGGACCTCAACATTATAGGAAATACCATTGACAGTAACCTTAAATTTTCTCATTCCTATCGTCCCCCACTTTTTTTTACCAAACCAGACGATTAATCATATTATTTAGTCGACCGGCCTCCTTCCAGGATCTGCGATTACGGTTTCTGCGTACAGCAAAACCGCCCTGTCCCTTAGGTTTTGTGTTGGTATCGCTAAGCATAATGCCAATACTGGCACTGATTGCAGCAATTATTTCCGGAGGAATGCCTTGTGTCTCTTTCACATTCTTCACAGTCCTCTCTCTTAACAGTAAATTACAACGGAATGTTGCCGTGCTTCTTATGAGGCCGCGCTTCACGCTTACTGGCCAGCATGGCCAGGGCGGTTATAATGCGTGGCCGGGTTTCACTAGGTTCAATAACTTGGTCGACAAAACCACGTTCCGCAGCCTTATAGGGAGTGGCAAACTCCTCAACATACTGAGCGGTTTTTGTTTCCACTTCCGGGTCTCCACGGAAAATAATGTTAGCTGCGCCGGCCGGACCCATAACTGCAATTTCAGCCGAAGGCCAGGCCAATACCTGGTCAGCACCCAAGTCCTGTGAACACATTGCCAAATAAGAACCGCCATACGCTTTGCGTATAATCAGCGTAACTTTAGGTACTGTCGCCTCGGAGTAAGCATATAGCATTTTTGCGCCATGGCGGATAATACCGCCATACTCTTGCGCGGTGCCAGGCAGGAACCCAGGCACATCGACAATATTGACCAGCGGAATATTAAATGCATCGCAAAAGCGAATAAACCTAGCCGCTTTATCTGACGCGTTGATATCCAGGCACCCGGCCATAACGGAGGGTTGATTTGCAATAATACCTGCCGTCTGACCATCAAAACGGGCAAAGCAAGTAATTATATTGGCAGCATAGTGTCCATGCACCTCATAGAATTCACCATTATCAACAATCATTTGAATAACCTGCTTCATATCATAAGGCTGGTTGGAATTATCAGGCATAATGGTGTTCAGTTCAGGCTCAATACGGTCTGGGTCGTCGCCGGTAGCAAGAATAGGCGCTTCTTCCAGGTTATTACTGGGTAGAAAGCTTAGAAGATAGCGCACTTTTTGCATGCAATCGTCATCGTTCTCCGCCGCAAAATGAGCTACACCGGATGTAGAATTATGGGTCATCGCACCTCCTAGTTCCTCGGCGGTAACCTCTTCAGCCGTAACCGATTTTATTACTTGTGGACCAGTAATAAACATCTGACTTGTATTTTTCACCATAAAAACAAAATCAGTCAGGGCAGGGGAATAAACCGCCCCGCCGGCACAGGGACCCATAATAACCGATATCTGTGGAATTACACCGGAAGCCAGCGTATTGCGATAGAAAATTTTTCCGTAACCGGACAGTGCATCCACAGCCTCTTGTATCCGCGCACCACCGGAATCATTTAGTCCAATCAGCGGCGCACCCATTTTCAAAGCCAGATCTTGCACTTTGACTATTTTAGCAGCATGCATTTCGCCAAGTGAACCACCGATAACGGTGAAGTCTTGGGCAAAGACATAGACCAAGCGGCCGTCTACAGTACCATACCCGGTTACCACACCTTCTCCCGGAGCTTCTGTGTTCTCCATTCCAAAGTTAGTACACCGATGTTTTACAAATTGATCCAACTCTACAAATGTACCAGGATCAAGTAATTTTTCTATCCGTTCACGGGCAGTTAGTTTACCGCTGGCGTGTTGCTTCTCAATCCGTTTTGTACCGCCGCCAAGTAGTACTTTTTCCCTGGTTTTCTTCAAGTGGTTTATTTTTTCCTGAACAGTAGCCATAAAACACCTCCAGATGAGTAAGTAAGCCGTATAAGTTACTAAAGGCTTTAGTGCTTTAGTTAGTTGCGTTCCGACAGTTCGAGCAAAATACCGCCGGTGGCTTTGGGATGAATAAAGGCAATGCTTGCACCGCCCGCACCATAGCGCGGAGTTTCGTCAATCAGACGAATGCCTTTTTCTTTCAGTGCCTTTAGCGCATTTTCAATATTATCCACTCTAAGCGCGATGTGTTGGATACCTTCTCCGTTTTTTTCGATAAATTTGGCAATAGGGCCATCCGGAGAAGTTGATTCTAGTAGTTCAACCTCACTATCACCGCTGGGAATAAAACAAACCTTTACCTTTTGCTGCTCAACCACTTCTTCGCCTTGAGCAGTCATGCCCAAGACATCAGTGTAAAACTTTCTGGCTGCATCCAGGTCTTTCACTGCTATACCAATATGATCCACTTTGAGCATTTTAAACATATCAACGCCCCCTTCGCGACTACATGCCCCAGACATTCTTACTAGAATAATGTTTGCGAATGTCCATTTCCCGAATTCACTGCCTCATTATTCAAGCTAATCCGTTCAGTGTTTTGCTGCCACTTCGGCCTTAATGAACTCTACAATATTTGTTGTGGGAGTACCTGGGGTAAAAACTTCCGCTATACCCGCATTTTTTAAGCCAGGAATGTCGGCATCAGGAATTACGCCGCCGCCAATAATAAGTACATCATCCATCTTCTTGTCGGTTAGAAGACGTACCACCTTAGGAAATAGTGTGTTATGCGCACCTGATAGCAGGCTTAATGCCACTACATCAACATCCTCCTGCAAGGCTGTTTCGACAATTTGCTCCGGAGTTTGCCGAAGTCCTGTATAAATTACTTCAAAACCGCCGTCCCGTAAAGCACGGGCTACGACTTTCGCACCACGGTCATGACCGTCAAGCCCAGGCTTGGCCACCAACACTCTAATACGCTGTTCCATCATTGTCCTCCTATCCCTTTTCCTTACAGGCTCACATGCGCTTCGTACTCGCCGAATACCTTACGCAATACGCCGCAAATTTCGCCGAGGGTGGCATAAACCTTAACCGCGTCAAGGATAAACGGCATTAGGTTTTTATCTTCATCCCCGGCAGCTTCCTCAAGCAGTGCCAATTTATCCCTGACAGCTGCATTATCGCGTTTGGCACGAAGTTCAGCCAGTTTTTGCTTTTGTAGTTCGCCAACAGAAGAATCCACCCGCAGCAGGCCTTCTACCGGCTTTTCCTCTATCTGAAACTTATTAACGCCAACTATGACCCGTTGCTGGTTCTCAACCTCCATTTGCCACTTGTAGGCACTTTCCTGAATCTCGCGTTGAATATAGCCTTTTTCAATAGCAACAACGGCACCGCCGAGTTCATCAATTTTTTCAATATAGGCCATAGCTTCTTGTTCAATCTTATCAGTAAGTGCTTCGATGAAGTAGGAGCCACCTAACGGATCGACAATATCGGCCAGGCCGCTTTCATAAGCAACAATCTGCTGTGTCCTGAGAGCCACACGTACAGAATCTTCCGTAGGCAATGCCAACGCTTCGTCTTGTGAATTCGTATGTAATGACTGGGTTCCGCCAAGAACTGCTGCTGCCGTTTGCAAGGCAACACGGACGATATTATTGGCAGGTTGCTGGGCTGTGAGCATGGACCCGGCAGTCTGAGTATGGAACCGCAGCATCATAGATTTAGGTTTTGTCGCCCCAAAACGGTCTTTCATGATTTTGGCCCAGATACGGCGGGAAGCACGGAACTTAGCCACTTCTTCCAAAACGTTGTTATGCGCATTCCAGAAGAAGGATAACCGTCCTGCAAAATCATCCACATTCAGGCCGGCCTTAATAGCCGCTTCCACATAAGCAATACCATCGGCAATCGTAAAAGCAATTTCTTGTGAAGCCGTCGAACCGGCTTCCCGAATGTGATAGCCCGAAATAGATATGGTATTCCAATTAGGAACATCCTGCGAACAGTATTCAAAAATATTGGTAATCAGACGCATGGAAGGCTTGGGCGGAAAAATATAAGTGCCGCGCGCCGCATATTCTTTTAAAATGTCGTTTTGAATGGTGCCCTTAAGCTGTTCGAGCCCTACGCCCTGTTTCTCCGCAACTGCGATATACATGGCTAAAAGTACGGATGCCGGGGCATTAATCGTCATAGAAGTAGATACTTTGCCAAGGTCAATGCCATCAAACAATATTTCCATATCGGCCAGCGAATCGATGGCGACACCCACTTTGCCTACTTCGCCTTCGGCGATTGCGTCATCAGAATCATATCCAATCTGCGTAGGCAGGTCAAAAGCGCAGGACAACCCGGTTGCACCCGACTCAATCAGATAGCGGTAACGCTTATTGGACTCTTCCGCTGTTGAAAATCCGGCATACATCCGCATGGTCCAGAACCGGCCGCGATACATAGTAGGTTGTACACCACGGGTATAAGGGTACTGGCCCGGAAATCCTAGCTTACGTTCATAATCAAAATTTTCGAGATTAAGCGGGGTATAGAGTCTATCATAGGGCAAATTTTTACGTTCAGGATTTTTGGCGATTACTTTTTCAACCTTGGCCTCATACTCCGCCTTTTTAGCTTTAATCGATTCATCAGACATTTTTCGTTCTCCTTTAAAAAATACTAGTCTTGGTTATCACGCGACAATCTCAGAAAAATAAATAACCGTAACGAAATCCGACTGGTTTATTGTTTTTTTAAAAGCGTCACAATACCATGCAAGAAAATCCTCGCTCGTATTTAACTGCTGGTTCTCTCCTTGTAAATCCCGATCAGTTAATAATGATATGGGTTTTACAAGTACCTGGTCAATGTAGGCCGTGTATACCTTTATCTTTTTCATATACATGTCGCCAAATGTAATATCAATAACTTGTCCTTCTTTGTATTGCGCTGCTTTATTTCCATAACGTATTGTGCAACCGGCGCTTTGCCTTAGCAGAGAGGCATACGATTTAGATAAAGTAAAGTTTATAGCCCGCATAGTGCACCTCAACAAATTGACTTATTCCTGTAATCGGAAACTTATCACATATGACTGTCAATGTAGGTTGTGTCATGATGTAACCAGCATAGTTATGAGAAGGTCTATGGGTTGATTACATCATGACACGCAAATCCCTTAGATGCCAAATGGGCTCAGTTCAATGCCTTCCTGCACCAGTCTTGTTCTAATTTCCTTGATCATATCGACCGCACCGGGAGTATCGCCATGTACGCAAATCGTTTGTGGTTTTAACGCGACTTCCGTACCGTCGATGGCGTTTACTTTTCCGGTCTTAATGATAGTAAGAACTCTGCCGGCAACGGCCTTAGGGTCATGAATAACAGCCCCCTCTTGGCGCCGGGGTACCAGTGTGCCTTCCTTGGTATATGCCCGATCAGCAAACGCCTCCTCGACATATTTAACACCCACAGCTTTAGCACCTTCGACCATCTTGGAACCGCAAGAACAAACCATGTAAAGATTCGGGTCGACGCTTTTTATAGCCTTGGCGATCGCAGCGGCCACATTACTATCCTTTTCCGCCACATTATAGAGCGCCCCATGTGGCTTAACATGCTGCAAGGTAAGGCCCTCCGTTTTGCAAATTCCCATAAGCGCCCCAATCTGATAAGCCACATCAGCAAATATCTCATCAGAAGAGGCCGCCATTACTCTTCTGCCAAACCCCACCAAATCCGGGAAGGATGGGTGCGCACCAATGGCCAGATTATATTTTTTGGCTTTCCTAATTGTCTTAACAATGTTAACAGGGTCAGATGCATGAAAACCGCAGGCTACATTAACCGAAGTTACATAGGGCATAGCCGCTTCATCATGTCCAAGAGTATAAACACCAAAACTTTCTCCCATATCACAATTTAAGTCAATCCTCATGCCAATAACCCCCTATTATAACTTTCTTCAGGCCAACTCTATTCAAGTTCTCTTCCTTTTGATTCAGGGATAAGGAAAATGGTGGCACCGGCAAGGATATAGGAAAGCGACGTTAACCCCAAGGCCGAACCCATACCGTAAATTCCCGCGAAATAACCGATAACCATAGGCGATACAGCACTAATCATACGACCAACATTATAAGTAAAACCGGTACCAATTCCTCTTGCTCTCGTCGGAAACGACTCTGAACAAATAGCACCGAAACCGCTGAATGCGCCAGAACCAAACAAGCCAACAAAAGGCCCCATCAGCAATATGGTGTTTAAATCACGGACACTACCATAGAAATACACCAAAACTGCCGCAATAACTAAATATAATGCGAAAACCGGTCGCCGGCCAAACCGGTCGGCAAAAAAGCCGTATGTTACATATCCTACCCACGCCCCCAGCATTGTTGGAATCATAAAGCTTGAGGATTTTAGGATACTTAACCCTGCACCACCCTTGTCCACAGGTGTGCTTAAATACCCTGGCAGCCAGGTAAACAA
>CAZCEN010000011.1:0-8447 GCA_964497205.1 uncultured Sporomusaceae bacterium | reverse complement strand
AAAGCCCAGCCGCTCTGCATAATCCCAATCGCTTTGCCACGGTGTTTGGCAGACCAAGTCTCCGATACTAAAAGCACGCCGGCCGTCCATTGACCGCCCATCCCCAGTCCTAATATCGTACGGGCAATTGCCAGTTGGACAAGATTCTGAGTCAAACCGCTGAGGCCTGTGAAAATGGTAAATAAAAAAATGGTTACCATAATCCCTTTTCTCCGCCCGAGTTTATCAGCAACAGCACCGGCGCCAATACCGCCGATTGCGGAAGAAAATAAAGTAACAGTGGCTAAAAAGCCCGCTTCTACCGGCGTCAGACCCCACTCTTTTAAGATTGTAGTCAAGGCAAAAGCGTATACCATAACGTCAAAGGCATCAAGAGCAAAACCGAAAAAGCCGGCCCCCAGTGCATTCCATTCTTTTCGGGTAACTTCCCGCCACCAAGCTTTAGCAGACACGCCTTCCATGTCTTGTGCAACTTTTATTGATTCCATTACCATACCTCCATTCGAAAATTTAAGAACGGACAATTAATTCCAGAAACACGGTACTTAAAATACCGATAGGTCTTCATCACGAGTGTCGCAGATGAACATATATCCTGGAGCATGAGTAATCATCAAATCAGGTTTTACCCTCATCGCCACTGCTTGGGGAGTAACCCCGCAAGCCCAAAATACCGGAACTTCTCCCTGGTTTATCGTTACTCTATCGCCAAAATCCGGCTTAGTAATATCCTTTATACCAATCCGCTCCGGCGAACCGATATGGAGGGGAGCACCGTGGACAGCGGGAAAACGGGATGTTACCTGGACGGCACGCACCACTAGATCTGCCGGAATTGGGCGCATACTGACAACAACGGGACCGGCAAAAACCCCCGCCGGGTTACATTCAATATTTGTTATATACATCGGAACATTGCAGTTTTCTTCAATATGCCGCACAGGTATCCCATTTCTGATCATTGGTGTTTCAAAAGTAAAACTACATCCTAACAAAAAAGCTACCAAATTTTTATTCCAATAGTTCTCTAAATCAAGAACCTCTTCGTAGAGCTGACCTTTTTTATATACCCGGTATTTAGGTATGTCATAGCGTAAATCGGCTCCCGGTGCGGTCAGCTTAGGTTCAGGCGAACCTACCTCTGTTACATCAAGAATTGGGCAGGGCTTGGGATTACGTTGAGAAAACAGTAAGAAATCGTACGCCAATTCTTTCGGTAAAATAGCTAAATTGGCCTGAGTATACCCCTGCGCAATACCGGCAGTTGGCCTCACTAACTGTTTCTTCCTGATTAAGCTTCTTACATCTTTGGGATTCATACAGCCTAAATTCTCCATGCATAACATCCCCTCTCTTTACAGTTACAAACTCCAAGCCAGGTCAGCATTACATTATTCGTACTCTTCTACTTGAACTCTATACCCCTTGTTGTTAATAATAAGGTTAAATTGCCGAGCATTTTGGTAGGCAAGCTTCTGCTGGTGAATACTACTGGCAATATCTCTATAACATTGCTGCTCCGCTTTTAAGGCATTTACCGCTTCTTCTTCTGAACATAACCGGAAACAAACCTCATCTCCTGGTTTGGCCTGTGCCAGCTTTGCCAAATCCGGACCAATAACGGCACCTATTTTTGCGTATCCACCTGTGGTTTGACGGTCTGCCATCATGACAATCGGCATACCATGCGCCGGTACTTGAATAGCACCTAAGGGTAAAGCATCCGAAACAATATCGGCTTTGTCAATATGTGCGATTTTAGGGCCTACCAACCGGTACCCCATACGGTCAGCTTCGTCAGTAATTACATACTCACTCTTTAGCAATGTCGCTTTCGCTTCTGGAGTAAACATATTGTCCTGGGGACCTAAAAGAATGCGTAAGGTAATGCTTTGTTCATACTGGGGAACATACTCTGCCTTCAAAATTCCTGGCCGAACTTCGGTTTCTCTGTCATCCCCGACATCCAATACATCACCTTGCCGAAGAGCTCTGCCTTCCAAGCCGCCAACTTTTGCCCGCGTATAAGTAGAACGACTGCCAAGTACACTAGGTACATTAATTCCGCCGCAGACTGCAAGGTAGGCTCTACAGCCTGTTACCGCATATTCAAGTTTAAGTTCACTGCCCTTTTGTACAATAAAAGAAGACCAGTTTGGAACGCTGACACCATCCAGCTTTGCTTGCATATCAGCACCGCAGAGAGCAACAAGCTGGCTTTCATCAAATTTAAATGAGGCCCCAAGTAAGGTCATTTCAATAGCAGCCGCACTCGCCTTATTACCCACTAATATATTTGCAATGCGGTAAGCATAGCGATCCATTGCCCCCGCCACCGGCATACCGAACGCTTGATAGCCCCAACGTCCGCCATCCTGGATAGTTGTAAAAAAACCTGGGTTTATTGTCGTAAACACGTAGTCACCTCCTCTATAATTTCGTAATCTCCGGACTATAGTTGCCTGCTTCCACTTGTTCACGAATTGCGTAAAATTCATCTATAGATATAGGTTTAAATTGTAAATAGTCACCTGCGGAAAATAAGAACGGATTGGGAGTGGCGGGATTAAATGCGTTTACTGGTGTACGTCCAATCAGTTGCCAGCCCCCAGGACTTTCTACGGGATAAAATCCAGTTTGACTGCCTGCAATTCCAACAGAGCCCGCCGGAATTTGCAATCTGGGCTTATCTAAGCGGGGCGTGGCAATCTTTGGCGACATGCCTCCAAGATAAGGAAATCCGGGCGTAAACCCAAGCATATATACCAAATAAGGAGTAGCCGCATGAATACTTACAACTTCATCAATAGAAATTCCATTATGTTGTGCTACATACCCTAAGTCAGGAGCGAACTCCCCCTGATAACAGACAGGAATATGAACAATATTAGCTGTTTCTTTTCCCAGCCCCGTAGGTGATACCTGATCTTCCGACATCAGTAAGCTTTCTATTTGCGCAATTAATTCGTTACGACTCAAACTTAGCGGATCAAAATAAACAAGCAGTGAGCGGTATGTTGGCACAATTTCAAGGATTGCCTTGCTGGCGTTGGCCTTTAATACTTTCACAAGCCTATGAACCTTAGCATTGATTGTTTTATCAACGTCCTTACCAAACTCCACAACCAACCCTTGCTCCCCCGCATAGAATAACTCTACGCCATTCATCTGTTCACCAACTTCCATATATATTGCGGCTTTACACTGAAACTTTGTCTTGCTATTTTGGCTGAATTTTTCGATAATTCTAGGTACGCACAAGGATACTGCGTATCCCTGTGCATATACGGTTCATAACTTTTCAGTTAATCAGTTTCCTACAATGTCATCCAAAACTGCCAATATGTTTGATATGTTACTTTACAGAAGCAATCCCCAACTCTAAAGCCTGTTTATTAATTTGTTCCGTTCCTTTTGGAACGCGCGCCAATACAGCTTCTTCCAAGGCTTTAAAGCTTACGGCATTCGTAATCTTAGCTACAGCTCCTAAGGCAATAATATTGGCAAACAAATCGCGTCCAAGTTTCTCTTTGGCCATCTGGGTAATTGGAATTGAGTACACTTTTTTAAATTTAGCGGGTACTTCCTTTATAGTGGTGCTGTCCACAACAAGAATACTGTCTTGGTTAAGATCGACGCTATATTTGACAAGTGCCTCCTGGGTCATAGCCAACAAAAAATCAGGCTTTTCCACTTTGGGGTAATATATTGTCTTATCACTGATAATTACTTCCGATTTACTTGATCCGCCACGTGCCTCCGGCCCATAAGACTGCGATTGCACCGCTTCCTTGCCATCAGCAATAGCTGCCTCCGCTAAAATGATACCGGCCAAAATCAGTCCCTGTCCGCCAGAACCGCTTAATCGAAATTCCATCATATTACTTACCACTCCCCATTGCCCGCTGAATTACCTTCTGGTACTCAGTTACATATTCCGGACCTTCGCCCTGATACAATACGCCAATCGGGAATTTCCCCTCGAGCTGGGTCTCATTCATTTTTGCCATTGCTTCTACCATCACAGCGTGCTCTTGCTGCCATCGCATCATCTTGGCCGGGCCACCCATTTTATTCTGGCGGCCAAAGGAGATTGGACACGCCGTAATCGCTTCCACAAGGGCAAATCCCTTGTGACTAATTGCCTTCGCGATGAGGTCGGTTAGAAGGGTGGCATGATATGTGGTTGCTCTCGCTATAAAGGTAGCGCCAGCCCCTTTGGCCAGTTCATATAAGTCAAACGGTCTGTCAACATTACCATAGGGAGCGGTGGTCGCCATACCCATATGCGGTGTCAACGGTGAGTACTGACCCCCTGTCATCCCATAAATGTTGTTATTATAAACAACCACAGTTAGATTGATATTGCGGCGCGCCGCATGAATGAAATGATTACCGCCAATGGCGCTGGCATCGCCATCGCCTGTGAGTACAATTACATTGTGATCCGGTTTTGTCAGTTTCACTCCGGTAGCAAACGGAATAGCTCGTCCATGTGCTGTGTGCAATGTATCAAAATTCAGATACCCTGATGCCCGGGATGAACAACCAATACCTGATACAATTGCCGTCTGATCCTGATCAAGCTGTAACTTATCAATAGCTCTGGCAACGCAGGCTGTAACAATACCGTTACCACAGCCAGGACACCAAATATGAGGCAATTTCGGCCGAAAATATTTTTTTAATAGCTTTTCCATGATGTTCTCCCCCCTTAGCGGACTGCTTGGATAGACGCAAGCATTTCACTCGGTGTAATCGGTTCGTTATTCCATTTGGCCAAAGAAACAACTTCAGTTTTGCCGCTAACAATCTGGCGTATTTCTTTAACATATTGGCCATAATTCATTTCAGCCACAATAATGGTCTTAACTTTTTCAGCTATCCGTAATAACTGTTTTTCCGGCGCAGGCCAGATGGTTATCGGGCGGAATAGTCCAGCCTTAATTCCCTGGGCCCGGGCACTCTCGATAGCGGCATAAGCACTGCGTGCGGTACCGCCAAAAGCGATCACAGCTATTTCCGCATCGTCAAGATCGACTTCTTCGAACTTTACAATATCGTCAATATTTCTTGTGATTTTAGTATGAAGCCGGTCAATAACCTCTTGCGTTACCGTATTGCTGCCTGTCGGAAAACCGGTATAGTCATGAACCAGGCCAGTAGTGTGAAAACGATAGCCTTCCCCATAAGCCGGCATGGGAGGAACGCCATCTTCATCTGGTTTAAAAGGTAAAAACTCACCTGGGGGAAGGTTCGGTTTTTTGCGATTTATAATCGCTTGTTGGTTAAGCTCCGGCATAACAAACTTTTCACGCATATGGCCAATAATCTCGTCTAAAAGAAGGACAACAGGAGTACGATATTTTTCAGCAAGATTAAAGGCTTCGATTGTGAGCGTAAAGCACTCAGGAACACTTGAGGGACTAAGGGCAATTACCCCCCTGTCGCCATGGGACCCCCAGCGAGCCTGCATAACATCTCCCTGTGCAGGAGAAGTTGGCTGACCGGTACTTGGACCGGTACGTTGAACATTTACAATGACACAGGGTACTTCTGCAATAGACGCATAGCCGATAAGTTCCTGTTTAAGCGAGAATCCTGGACCACTAGTTGCAGTCAATGATTTGGTTCCTGCTATAGAACCACCGATAACCGCAGCCATACCAGCTATCTCATCCTCCATCTGGATGAACGTACCGCCGACTTGCGGAAGTCTTTTGGCAAGCAACTCAGCAACTTCGGTCGAAGGAGTAATGGGATAACCAGCAAAAAAACGGGCTCCCGCCGCGATAGCTCCTTCGGCGCAAGCTTGGTTACCTTGCATTAACACAGCTTTAGCCATTGGGTTGATTCCTCCTAATTACTTTTTTGTAACAAATATGGCATAGTCCGGACAATGCAACTCACATTGACCACAACTAACGCAATCTTCCTCGCGAGCAACATTTATTTTGCCTAGTTCATTTAATTCGAGTACTTTTTTAGGACACAACTCTATACAAATGCCACAACCTTTACAATGAGAAACAGTCGTTTTCAGTTTCATCATTTTCACCTCCTTCTTCCGAATTGCTAATTAAGTATGATCGAATATATTGTATATAATATACTATATACAATATATTGTATTACGCGTTTATGAAAAGAAGAGCCCCTATAACCACATTCCGGTTAATCTATATCGGATTGAAAGTCGTAATCTCGGGATTGTAGGAGCCATCCTCAACCTTGCTGAAGATTTCGAAAAATTCATCTACAGATATTGATTTAAATTGCAAATAATCTCCTGCTTCAAATAAAAATGGATTCGGTTTATCCGGATAAAATGCTCTTATTGGCGTGCGACCAATTAATCGCCATTGCCCGGAACTTTCAACTGTATAAAAACCGGTCTGCCTGCCAGCAATTCCAACTGATCCGGTTGGAATTTTATCTCTTACCTTTTTCGGAACTATAAGTTTTTCATCTAATCCTCCCAAATAAGGAAATCCGGGAGTAAAACCCAACATGTAAATCAAATATTGTCTTGAGGTATGGATACGTATTACTTCTTCTTGCGATAATTTTGTCCGACGGACCACAAAATCGATATCTGGGCCGAAGACTCCTCCATAACATACCGGAACATGAATCACCCTGCTGCTAATTTTCTTAGGTTCCGCATTGCCCATTTGTGCTAAAAAACGCTTAATACCTGCAGTCAGCTCATTACGAGTAATTTGTAATGGATCAAAATATATAATAATGGAACGATATGTCGGTACCACCTCGATGATTCCGTCCAATGCCCAATTATTAAGATCTTTCACTAGTTCCTGAATAAGTCGATTAATGGTAACATTAATCTCATCGCCAAAATCAATGACTATTCCTTGTTCACCTGCGACTAATATTTTCACCTTGCTGATATAATCGTCCACGATTATACTTCTGCTCCTTTATTGTCTAGATTTCAAACCATACTATCAAAACTAAAACCTTTTATAATATCACAAATTTGGTAAGATTCAGAATCTTAAAGGCAGGCTACTCTATTTATTAATGTAAGCGATTCTCGCACTAGAATTTCGAAAGGCATCTGTCTGCATCGAATAATCATCAGTGTAAACGCTAGACATCTTTCGACATTTATAATATCATTAATGCATGCACTGGTAAAATTGAAAGATTAAATACTCTTGTTCGATTTTATTGAAGGCAGTGATTACAGTGGAAATTCGTCAGCTAAAAACCTTTATTAATATTGTAAAGCTAGGAAACTTTTCTCATGCAGCCCAGTTTTCAGGGTATACACAATCAACAGTAACTACTCATATCCAGTTGCTTGAAAAAGAATTAGATACTCTCTTATTTGAGCGATTTGGCCAACAAATTTCGCTTACGGAAGACGGGCAACACCTTTACAAATACGCGGAAAAAATCGTTAAACTGGAAGATGAAGCCAAGAATGCCCTGAATAAATCAAATATTCCGCATGGACCGTTGATTATCGGAATGCCTGAATCAATATGTGTATTTCGCATGCCTTCTTTGTTAAAGGAATATAATACCCTTTATCCTGATGTCGAATTAAAAATCAAATTTGGCACTAGCAATGACTTTCATATTTTGTTGCGAAAGAAAGTAATGGATCTTGCCTTATTTCTTGAACCGTCAATAAATGATTCAGACTTAATAAACACTGCGCTCTGGCCGGAACCACTTGTCTTTGTTACTTCACCCAACCATGAACTTGCTACCGTCAATGAGTTATACCCGAAAATGCTAGCTGAGCAAACTCTGGTTTTGGTTGAGTCTGATAGCAGTTATCGCGTCATTCTGGAAAAAATACTGCAAAAAGAAAATGTGCACTTAAAAACAGTTCTGGAAATTGGACAAATAGAAGCAATTAAACAAATCATTATGCAAAACTTAGGCATCACCTTGCTGCCACTCGTTTCAGTAGCAAAAGAACTTGATGCAAATAAACTGGTTTTATTACCGTGGAAAGGACCGGACATTAAGTTATCTGCCTTTTTAGTGCATCATAAGGATAGATGGATTAATCATTCCATGAAAGCCTTCATCAAGCTGCTTAAGGAAAGACTTATTAATATACAGCGATAATCTAACCTCTAGGTTTGTACATTATTCACTACGTATACCTCTCACTCAACATAATAAGATGGAGTTTACTAACGTGTTATTGGTTAGTGTTCGAAAAGCAACGGGGCTATTGGCAATTTTATCAATAGCCCGTTTTTGTATTTGCGTATTCCCAAGTCTTACTCGTTGATGCCCAGTACCTTAAGATTAGCCTCTGAAAACTTACAAAGGAAATACCTAATAAAAACGGCAAGGCTCAGAATTCCCTGAAGCCTTGCCATAACTATATTCATAAAACATTGTAAAAGCTTACTGAGCTATTCTCCTGTACTGCGTTTCTTCTTCCACCCGTATTACCT
>CAZCEN010000010.1:9867-28923 GCA_964497205.1 uncultured Sporomusaceae bacterium | reverse complement strand
TACTGGCGCCGCCGCGGGCTTCCGGGCCATAAGACTGGGTCTGAATGGTTTGTTTTCCATCAATAATTGCAGCCTCTGCCAAAATAATGCCTGCGAGAATAAGGCCTTGACCGCCGGTACCACTTAAACTAATCTGCCACATTATTTATTCCCCCTTTTAGCCTGAACATGGGCAATAAGCTTGTCATATTCAGCTGTAAATTCAGGGGCTTCCGACCGGTGGAGTTCTCCAATTAAGAATTTGTCTTTAAGCTGTTCCGGCGATAGTTTGGCAGCAGCCTGCACAGGCATAGCATGTTCCTTTTGCCATTCCAACATTTTAGCGGCCGATCCCATTTTATTTTTGCGTCCATACGAAACAGGACATTGAGTAATAGCATCAATAACGGAAAAGCCTTTATTTTCAATACCCTTAACAACAAGATCCGTTAACATATTGGCATGATAGGCAGTAGCTCTGGCCACATAGGTAGCACCAGACGCAATTGCCAAAGCTCCAATATCAAAAGCGCGTTCAATGTGTCCATAAGGCGCCGTAGTTGAGCGGCTTGCCAAAGGAGTAAGCGGTGACGACTGACCTCCGGTCATACCATATATATTATTATTAAAAATGATCGTAGTTAAATCGATATTCCGTCGAGCGGCATGGATAAAGTGGTTACCGCCAATCGCGGTAGCATCTCCATCACCAGTAATAACCAGCACATTTAACTCCGGATTTGCCAGTTTTATACCTGTAGCAAAAGTAAGGGCCCGGCCATGCGCGGTATGCACGGTATTAAAATTCATATATCCCGATGCCCGTGAGGAACAGCCAATGCCTGATACAATTACAGTTTTATCTTGTTCAAGATTTAATTTGTCGATAGCGCGAATAATAGACGCTAAAATAATACCATTGCCGCAGCCTGGACACCAGATATGGGGAAAGGCTGATGGGCGCAAATATTTTTCGATGTTTGCCATTATTTAGCACCTCCAACCGCTGAAACAATTGGTTCTAAAATTTCTTCAGGTTTAAACAGTTCACCATCAACACGAGTAACAGATACTACTTTATCACGTTCGACATAGCGTTCAATCTCGCCAACTAATTGTCCGTAGTTCATTTCTGGCACTATGACTTTCTTCGCCTTTGCTGCCGCACGTTGCACAACATGACCCGGGAATGGCCAAATTGTTATCAACTTCAATAAGCCAGCTTTAATACCTTGTTCTCTGGCTGCCTTAACCGCAGCAATTGCCGCTCTGGCCGAACCACCGTAAGAGATAACCAATACTTCAGCATCATCAAGATAATGCTCGGTATAAAGCGTTATTTCGTCTTTTGCATTATCAATTTTTGTGTGCAGTCGTTCAACAAGTTCTGCTGTAAGAACATTAGACTGAGTAGGCTGACCTTGATAATTATGTACTAACCCTGTTACATGATAATAATAACCGGAACCAAATGAAGCCATTTGCGGAACACCGTCAGCATCCGGTTTGTAAGCTTGGTATTCGCTTGGAGATCCAGAAGGCTGTTTGCGATTTATAATTTCAATGGATTCCTGTTCAGGTAACTCCACCCGTTCACGCATATGACCAATAACTTCATCAAGAAGTAATACTACAGGTGTTCGAAACTTCTCAGAAAAGTTTACGGCTTTGACTGCAACATCGTAGCATTCCCGTACAGAGGCCGGCGACAGAGCAATAACTCCGCGGTCACCATGGCTGCCCCAGCGCGCTTGCATAACATCACCTTGCGCAGGAGATGTAGGTAAGCCTGTACTTGGCCCCATACGCTGCACATTAACAATTACAACCGGAATTTCTGCAATCGAAGCATAACCGATTAATTCTTGTTTCAAAGAAAAACCAGGGCCACTTGTAGCCGTCAATGCCTTAACGCCGGTTAAGGCCGCACCGCAAACAGCTCCCATACTGGCAATTTCATCTTCCATTTGAATAAACTTACCGCCTAACACCGGTAATTTCTCAGCAAGTATCTCGGCAACCTCTGTACTCGGAGTAATAGGATAGCCGGCAAAAAACCTTACTCCCGCTGCTAATGCCCCTTCTGCACAAGCTTGATTTCCCTGCATTAATCGCGCTTTAGTCATTTGCTAGCCCTCCCATCTTTTTCTGTTTTAGTTACTTTGACAGCATAGTCAGGACAACGCAACTCGCACTGACCACATTCAATGCACTTATCCAAATCTTTTACATAAATTTTGCCCAGGTCATCTAATTCCAGGACTTCTTTGGGGCAAAAGTGTACGCAAATACCGCAGCCTTTACAAAGCTTAGGGTTTACATCTAGTGCCATAATATTTTTTCACTCCTCTTTACCACCATGTCTATCTAGTGCGGATCATAGTATATCACTATATTATTATAAGCTATACTAATACGTTATTCAACCATCTTGTCCTGTATACATAGTTAACAACCATAAAATTTTCTTCTTTGATAATTAATATTATTTGATGACTTATTACAAATATACCGACCTAATAAGGCAACAGAATTACAATAACCCAAACGCATATCGTTTAAATCATCTCCTCATATTAACCTGTTCGATTCATGACTCGGTCGATTAAAGATACTTAAAAACACAAAAATAGTCCGCACACCTAATTGTATGCGGACTGTCAAATTTATTATTGAGTTAGAGAGATTTCTTCAATGAATGATATGTTCTGCTAAGTCCTTCAGCCAGCGGCATTACAGGGTTCCAACCAAGGCTGGCAACAGCTGCCTGATTCGAAAGCATGGAATGATAAATATCGCCTTCTCTCGCCGGCATATAATTTTTGTGAACAGGCTTTTCAGCAGCCTGAGATAAAAGATAAGCCAATTCATTTACACTGGTCTGAGTCTGGGTGCTAATATTATATACTCTATTGGCCGCTGCCTTTGGGGCAATCAGCGCTTGGCAGTTGGCCTCCGCGACGTCGCCAACATAAATGAAATCTCGTGTCTGACCGCCGTCACCAAAGATAGAAAGAGATTGATTCTGATACAGCTTGCGGGTGAAAATACTTACTACCCCACCCTCACCGCCATCTCCCTGGCGTTCGCCATACACATTGGCATACCGTAATGCAACATATTCGACATTATGAATCTGACTGTATAGCTTGAGGTACTTCTCTCCGGTACACTTGGTAAGCCCATAAAACGACCCCGGATAGAGGTTTGTTTCTTCAACAATCGGTAAATCGGCGGCATTACCATACACAGCAGCACTTGACGCAAATACTACCCGTTGCACTCCTGTTTTGCGGCAAGCCTCCAAGATATTTACTAAACCAAGTAAATTAATCTGGCAGTCGGTATCAGGATGATCAATAGAATATGGGACTGCTGTCTGCGCAGCTAAGTGCACAACACAATCAAACTTTTCCCCAGTAAACAAATCCCAAAGTCGTTGGTCCAAGATATCCATTTCTATCATTCTGACTCCGTCGGCTACATTAGTACGCAATCCAGTACTTAGATTATCAAGTACTACTGCCTCCCAACCTCGGGCTAATATTCTTTCAACCGTATGTGAACCAATGAAGCCAGCACCGCCAGTAACTAAAACTTTCATCTATACTCATCCTTTATTGATTAGTTATATCTCCAAACGATACCAGTTTAACCCGCCTCTGAACTAAACATTCCGTAGTCCTTTGACTAGTGACAGCAGCCAGTTCCTGCTGCCAATGATAGCCCCAGCCAAACAATTTGTTCAGAGATTCCTCCTCCAAACCGGGATGAATCATAATTTCAGATATTCCTTCAGGCAGGTTATTGATAATTTCGACGAAGAGCCGTTCTTCTATATTCCCACCGGCTAACATTCCAAAAAAATGGTCGGGTATTATTATCCCTGCATGTTTGGCCTTAAAACCGGCTGCCTTTGCCAGTATACTAAGACCTGATCGACCAACAATCCTACCTACACTGGGTTTAAACCCGCCAAAAAACATCAATGGTTCGGCGGGAATCCGCATTGAGCGAATACCAAATGCAAGCGCAATATCTATTACTACATCAATTATCCCCGGGACTATATGCATATGCTGGTGACTGTCAAGATGCGTAACATTAATTCCCGCCGCCATAACCTTTTGTACTTGCGCGGTTAATTCATTATGCACATCACTAAGGGAAATACCGCCTGAGCACACTTTTTTTAGGAATACAGGATAACTGGGAGACAACATCCCCTCATTGTCAATCAGTGATACAATTTTTCCCCGATCGCATACCGGACAGCCGCCAACTAAGGTAAGATGAACCCCTATTCCTAATTTTGGTTGCTTAGCCGCCAAACTGACTGCATGTTCAAAGGCAGGCGCTCCCGCCATTAGGGAGGTACTCGTGATACACCCGTTAACATGACCTTCGACAATTCCAAAATTTATGGTTTCGTGCAAACCAAAATCATCGGCATTTACAATTAATTGTTTCATCGGCACCTCGAAAATTTTTCTTGGGCAAAAAATCCCTGGTATGAGTTGATATCTGATTTCTGATACTATTATTGGCCACATGGCCAAATAATAAAATCAGGGAGGTATTTACAACTATGACACAATCCAAACAAAGCAAGCTCGAGCAAAGCAAAAGCGAATATGGCACCTTAACTGCTAAAATGGATGCTAACAACGACTATTCGAGCAGCACTTCAGGAACTTCGGGAACTTCAGCTACCTCTTCTACTTCGGCTAATATGAGTGAGTTAAGCAAATTAGCTCAACAATCACAAACTACTGGCAGCACCGCTAGCGCTGCAAATAATTCAAAACAAGCGAAAGCAAATCAAACCTTAACAGCCAAATATGATGTCAACGGCGACTACAGCGCTGAATAAAACAAAAAATCAAGTCGGCGCCGGACTCACATGAGTTCGGCGCCGCTCTACTACTTGTCCACGCTCTCGACATGCGCAGCATAAGCGCTATGATTATGAATTGATTCGTAGTTTTCACATTCTACTTCAAACCACTGAATTCCATCAACTTTTCTCAACATTAATACCAAATCTCTAAGGACATCTTCGACAAACTTAGGATTCTCATAGGCCTTTTCCGTAACATATTTTTCGTCTTCCCGTTTTAACAGTGGATACACCTGACAACTGCCTTGCTGCTCCATCATCTCTGCCAAATCTTCGATCCAAACAAATTTTCCCGGCTGTTGCTTAATCTTGGCCCGCATAATGCCGCGCTGATTATGCGCACCATATTGAGATATTTCTTTACTGCACGGACAAAGCGACGTAAATGGTACGGTTATGCCAAATGTAAAATCAAGGTGTTCGCCTCGCGCCAGCTTGCCAGAGAAAACACAATCATAATCCAACATACTTTTCAGACCGCTTACTGGAGCGGTTTTTTCAATAAAGTATTTAAAATTAATATCAATGTGAGCCCGTTTAGCTTGTAAACGATCAATAGTATCTGTAAGCATATATTCCATGTCACGGTACAATACTGGTTTTTGGCTCCAGTCGCTCAGTATTTCAATAAACCTACTCATATGGGTTCCTTTAAATTCTTCCGGTAAATCAACCGTAAGCTTAATTTTGGCTAAAACCGTTTGGAACGAACCACTTTTGGTTTTTATTAAGAAAGGCAAGTGAACATCACTGACCCCGACTTTTTGAATGGCAATGCCACGCTCATCGCAGCTGCTTTGAACATCTTTAATACTGTTGCGTCCTTGAGTCATGTGCCTCATTTTATTCACTCCTAGTTTGATACAAAATAGGGTCAGTCAATCCTGCCTCAGCAAATCCTTTAAGACGCAAAAGACAGCTGTCGCATTGCCCACAAGCCGTATCTTGACCTTGATAACAACTTGTTGTCAAGTGAAGCGGTGCCTCTAACTTATTTCCCAGTAATACAATATCCTTTTTGGATAAGTTAATCAGCGGGGTTTCAATGACAATTTTTCGTCCATCCTCAGCAGTTGCTTTCGTTGAATAATTAGCCAATTGCTGAAACAAAGCAATAAACTCCGGACGACAATCAGGATACCCTGAATAATCAAGAGCGTTGACACCAATGTATACTTTATCTGCTCCAGTTACCTCGGCATAGCCAAGAGCATAACTTAAAAAAATCAAATTTCGGGCGGGAACATACGTTATCGGTACCTCTGTAGCTTTCGTATCACCTTCCGGTACGGCAAGATTAAGATCAGTCAGCGCACTGCCGCCGATGGCCTCCATATTTGTCTCAATTACAAGATGACGGTCAACTTTATAATGCGCAGCTACACTAGCTGCTGCCGCCAGTTCCCTGTTATGTCTTTGATGATAGTTAAAGCTGATTGGCAGCAGTTCACAGCCCGCATTGTTAGCGACCGCCATACAAACCGTTGAGTCTAGTCCACCTGACAACAATACAACTGCCTTTCTTTTCATAAGCGTTCCCCTTATCTCATCATGTATTTTGAATTAAGCCCTGACAAGTGAAACAATACTCAGGTCTTTATTGCGTTCCAAGTCAATATATTCCCTATCCTCTGTAACTACAATTGGCCGCGAAGCCATAAATTGTCCTAAATAAATTACTTCAGCTTGTCGCCCATCATTCAATTCCACAATATTACCGACGAAATAGTCCCGCACATTGTTTAGGAATACTGAACCGATCTCTGGATCAAGCTTGTTAAACATTTCCTCAACAATCATTTCCACTACAGCAAAAGGCGTTGCTTTACGATGGTAAACACGATCTGATGTCATGGCATCATATATATCAGCAATCGCAATTATTTTTGCATATTTATGAATTTGATCACTAGTAACACCAAGAGGATAACCTGTGCCATCGGCACGTTCATGATGCTGAAGAATTCCATATAATACGCCGCTAGGGATATTTGATGCGTCACGAACCAACTGATAGCCCCTCGTTGTATGTAAACGCATAATTTCCATTTCCTCGGGTTTTAATTTGCCTGGCTTATTGAGTATCTCTAATGGAATCTGCGTTTTTCCAATGTCATGAAGTAATCCGGCCAATATCAGTTCCTTTAATTCAGCCCCATTATAACCAAGCCATTTTCCCAGTACTCCGCAAATAATGGCAACATTCACCGAATGATGAAATGTATAGTCATCTTGCCGGCGCACCATATGAATATGATTTATCACTCCGGAAGAATTAATGAGTGGCTCAATCGAATTGTTGGCCAATTCCCGGAGGGTAACAAGTGGTACTTCTTTGAAGAAGCGGGTATTAGAGAAAGAATCTTTTAAAATATTCACCGTATCGTCATAATCAGCATAAAACTTTTTCTGGAGAGCAGTCTCAGGAATAGAAAAGTCGATTTCGGGCTCTTCCGTAAATATTTGTTCTTTAATAAATACGGTATTAATCTTCCAAAATTTTAAGCCCTCAATCATACTTTCCGAAAGAATTGTACCGTCACTTAAGATAACCTTGTCATCCTGAGTCAGTACCATCCGACCAACTTCCATCCCAGGTTTAACGTCATTAATAGCATACGGTGTAACGCGAAACTTTGCAGCCAAGCTCTCTCACGCCCCTACATTCAGCTATTATTTTTGCTATTTTATGAAAGTTACAATATTAACAATATAATTTTACATATTTTCCATTTTTCCTGCTAATAAATTGTCAAATTATTTATATCTGTTCAAAAGTCCTGAAATGAAGCTTACAAACTTGCTTTAAGGCAGCTTTTCCATAGTTACGGACAAATTCACGCGCAACTTCGACTACCTGGACAGCTCCTTTAGGAAAATCCATCTCATATTGATCGGAAAGTTGACTCAT
This sequence comes from uncultured Sporomusaceae bacterium, assembly GCA_964497205.1. Taxonomy (GTDB): domain Bacteria; phylum Bacillota; class Negativicutes; order Sporomusales; family Sporomusaceae; genus Sporomusa. The sequence goes on along the minus strand of CAZCEN010000010.1, from coordinate 21,133 downwards.
ACTGGCCAGAAACCTGTCTCTGGCCAGTATAGAAGCAGCAGCCACCGCAATATTGCGTTCAGCGCGATGCATTTGCACTAGGGTAATAGCTTTACCTTTCTCCATTAGTTCAGCCTGAATAAAACGTTCATGCGCAAACTGGTCGGCTATCGCAAATTTAACAGGTTCTAGAGTAAGTAAATTTTCAAGAGCCGTGGCATGAGAAAAAGCCAGCAAATGATTGAGATTTCTGCCGGCACTACTAAATTTATTATACATTTCATTGTAATCAGCAGGCATCCATACTACTTCCGTAAATCTATTTGGACATTCTTCCCTGATACGCTCGGCCAATATTCGATTTTTTGCATCGGATAGTGCCTTACAATCTTTAACCCCGATAGCAGCTAATCTTTCAGATGTTTGTTCATCAACAAGCACGGCTGCAATTACAAGAGGTCCGAAGAAATCACCTTTTCCGGATTCATCAAGCCCGATCCATTTATTATCAAAATCAGGGACATTTTCAAACCCCTGCGTCCGCTCCTCATTGCTTTTTAGTTTATCAGCTTGTTTCACTCCCACTGCAGGCGTACGTCCTTGACTAATGGCTTCGATAGCCGTTTTTAGCGGTGACTGAGAACCTCCTATTACTACGCTAATCCCTTTTTTTCCGTTATATACGCTAACAGTTACCGTATCTTGTCCATCGGTAACTTTCAGCTGCCTACCATAATTGATCGGCTTTTCGGCGGTTATTGCGAATCCGGCTTGTGTAAACCGGTCAGATAAATTAGACAATCGTGCATTTAGTATATCCATACAATACCTCTAGCAAAATGACATGGCTTCTTTTAACGCGATATGCTGAACTACCTTAAGCGGTATACCTGACTCTTCGGCAATTTTACGGCAATCTTCAAATTCTGGTGCAACATTACATATCTTTCCTTGATCGGAGCTGATTTTTACCCGAACATCACCCCACGGAAGTCCTACAATAATAAATTCCCGACTGGCCATTGCACGGGTTACCGGATACATTCGCATACCAATAGAAGTAGTCTCTTGTAAGATAATTTCTATTACTTTTTCCCGGCAATCCTCGGTAATTAATACTGATAATTTTGTAGCAGGCCGATTCTTTTTCATAATAATCGGTGTCATCCAGACATCGAGCGCCCCGGCAGTAAACAATTTATCCATTACATAACCGTAAAGTTCCGGGCTTTGATCATCAATATTAGTTTCTACAACCAAGCATTTATCGTTTTCCTGCTTATCGGCTTGTGCTTCCGGTACGACAGCGCTTACCACTCCATAATACAGCCGTAAAACATTTGGGATAGCAAGTTCCCAAGTACCGGCACCATAACCAATTTTATTACTTACAAAACTTTCCGGCATAAAACCATAACTCTTTCCTAAAGCAGCCAATACTGCAGCGCCGGTAGGCGTTACCAGTTCTTTAGCAATATCGCCCTGATAATAAGGAATGCCATGCAAAAGCTCTGCGGTAGCCGGTGCCGGAACCGGCATAAGACCATGACAGCATTGGACAAACCCGCTTCCAACATGAAGTCGTGATGCATATATATGTTCAATATTTAAATAGGCAAGCGCCCAGGCAATACCAACAATATCTATAATAGAATCAACAGCGCCAATCTCGTGAAAATGAATATCGTTAACCGGTACGCCATGAACTTTGGCCTCAGCTTGCGCCAGACGGTTGAAAATTTGTTTCGCAGTTTCCTTAACCACACCATCAAGTGTTGAATTGTCAATCATAGATATTATGTCCGCTAAACTCCGGTGCTCCTGCAGTGATTCATCTACTTCGACATCGAGATAAACTGCGCTTATACCACCTTTGTCTACCCGAGAAATAGAAAGTTCATACCCGACTAGCGGCAGCTTAGCAAGTTCAGCCTTTAACAGTTCTTCAGGCGCACCGGCATCTAATAAAGCACCAAGCAGCATATTACCGCTAATCCCAGCAAAACAATCAAGATAAATCGCATTATAGTTAGTATTCATCATGTTACATCACCTCATATGATTAATTATATTTGCCATCCGGCACTGCACTTTTCACCGCAACATACATTTCTTTAGTAGCGCTTGTTGCAAATACTATGATTATAATCATTATAATCTAATAAACACTTAACAATAGCCAAGATTTGCTCAGTTGTTTTGCCTTGGCAGAAAACGACCTCGGCAAACCTGTACGGTAACCACATAGTTCAAGCGTAACATATGTAAACCCAACGTTCTTTATACCTTTCACTTTGTTGGTCGCAATATCCGGGTTTGGCAAAAACATCGCAAATAATCGAGCCTTCAATTACCCAAATTTGGCCGTGCTCACCAGCGCACGCTGTTAACGCGGGAAACCGTTCCTTTTTGCAATAATAGCACCTCTGCGGTGTATTGGCAACAAAATCAAGAGTATTGAGTTCAGAACCTTCCTCATATAAATGCTTTATTCCATTCAGTTACCTTTTTTTGTCATTATATGCGCTTCTTTTTCTCCCAATTTAGTTACAACATAAAAGACATAATGTCCGTTATGGCATTATGTCTTTATAAGAATTCAATATGAATCTCCGAAATCCTGTTTTGATAAATTCTTTAGTTCTGAAATTGTGGAGCAGGATGTGAGCTTTCCAAGAGCGCTTCCAATGTTTCAATAATCTTTAATTGTGTCTCTTCCATAAGCAAAATTCCCTGATTTAGTAATAGTATCTGCGGGCTAAGTCTTATTCTTGTATCACGAGCAGCCATCTCCAGATGCCCAATTGCCAATTCCATTTGTTCCGCCGCAGCCAAAACTTGACTATCAAACAGCCGTTCTAGTAGGATATAATGGTATGTTTGTACAAGTTGCGCAGCTTGACTATAACCTTCACTATTGTAATGGTAATGAGAGAACTCAAAAAAGTGGTTGACAAATTTGCAAAATTCGTGATTATTAGCCAATGTCATGTCGGAAATAACTGCGTATATTAATTTATTTAGCTCACTAATATAACTGTTCTGTAGCCGCATTAATGTTAAAAGATTATTAATCTCCTCAGTCTGATTAAACAAAGGCATCACCCCCAACGCGGCGTGTCTTAAACATTACAATGTATACTATTCAGTTTCCTTATATTATGTCACTATCAAAACAACAACCACTACAGACCTGCTGAAAAAAGCAGGTCTGTAGTGGTTTCACAACTTATCACTTTAGTTAAATCAATTATGCGTAAATTTGCGGATTATCATTCTTAATATTTTCCCTTTAATTCTGGTAGACATCTCGAGCAGGATATTTTGCCTCTAATCCCGAATAAATGGAAGATAAATGCAAGGAGGTATCTCTATGTCAATGCTAACCATAAGTGACGATGCTCTGGAATATATCAAAACACGTAATAAACCGATATATCTTGAGCTTTTCCAGGTAATAACCTGCTGTATTGATTTAAGGGAAAGCCCCTCTGTACGTTTGGGTCAGCCACATGATCCTGAAAACTATACCCTAGAAGATATCCAAGGAATTATGGTTTATATTCCGCATGACCTTCCGGAAATACCACTAACTATTACCCTAAGCCACTTTTTCTGTTACAAGAAATTAGTAATAGATGGCTGGCATTTAGCATAAAGAGACAAGGCAATTTTGGCCGAACTTTTGCCAAAATGGAACCAATACTGTCCTTATTCTTATCCAGACAAGGTTTAACTTTCTATCAAATATAAAGAAGTCCTGGCGTTAAACGCCGGGACTTCTTTGCACTATATCATTCTTTTTTAACTTAAAGTAATTCTTTGCCTTATCAATAAGCAGGTATACCAACGGAATAATAATTAAGGTTAAAAACGTCGACGTTATTAATCCGCCAATAATCGCAACGCCCATAGATGAACGAAGTTCGGCACCGGCACCAATGCCCAAAGCAATTGGCATCATACCAAAAATCATAGCAAGCGTTGTCATAAGAATTGGCCTAAGTCGTACTGAACCAGCTTCTACTAATGCATCTTTGATCGGCATCCCTTGATTTCTTAGCTGATTCGTATAGTCAACAAGCAAAATTGCGTTTTTCGTTACCAGGCCCATCAGCATGATAAACCCAATCAGCGACATAATATTGATCGTATTGCCTAAAAGCAGCAAACCAAGTATCGCTCCAACAAGTGAAAATGGAAGTGACAACATAATTGTCAATGGATGAATAAAGCTTTCAAACTCTGCAGCCAACACCATGTAAATTAGAATAACCGCTAATACCAAAGCCTTGACAATCTCTTTAAATGAGTTTTGCATCATTTGCGCCTGACCTACAAGTTTATAGGTGTACCCCATGGGCATAGTAAGGTCTGGAATTAGCTCTTTTACCTTAGTCAATACTTCACCAGGAGTAGAACCGACAACATTAGCGTACACAATTACTTGACGCTGACGATCTTCACGGTCAATCTGAGTAGGGCCGGAAGATAATTTTACTTCCGAAATGTCTCCCAACCGAACAAAACCGTTTTTGCCGCTAATGCGAAGGTTTGCTACATCCTCAAGACTTAAACGGTTTTCCAGTTTAAGCCTTACCATAATGTCATAGTCACTATCAGCAACATTGTATTGGTTTTTAGCTGTTAAGCCCAAAAATGCAATTTGCACAGCCTTGCCTGCAGTAGTTGCATCCAAGCCAACATCCCCCAAGCGAGCTGGATCAAATTTAACCTGAACTTCGGGTTCGGACTGCTCACTAGATATATCAACGTCGGTTGTACCAGGAATTTGTTTAATTTTTTCCGCCAGGGAGCTGGCATACATGTTCAATGTGTCTAAGTCCGGCCCACGCAAAGCTACTTGCACCGGTCGCGAATCACCTTTTCCTTGGCTTTGCCCGGTTACTACAGACACCTTCAGTCCTTTTACGTTACGGAATTTTACCCGAAGCGTATCCATGATTTGCATCATGGAGCGAGATCTCTCGCCGGAGTCAACCAACCGTACCCCGATCATCGAACGATAAACCTGCCTGTTTGAGCCGACAACCATATATGCAGACTTCAGTTCCGGAATAGCCAAAACCTCTTTTTCAACCTGAGCTGCCAATTCTTTGTTACGTTCAATAGAAGTTCCCGCCGGCGCTACCATGTTTATAATAAATTCTCCTGAGTCATATGTAGGCTGAAACTCGGAACCTAAGAACGGCAATAGCAATGCATTGAGGAATAACGATAATACGGCCAAAACTACTAGTTTTTTAGGCCGTTGAAGCGCCCAGCTCAAAATTTTGCAATAGATATTGCGGAGTGCTTCAAAAGCATTTTCCCATTTATCAAGCATAGCTTCCAACCAGCCCAGCCGCCGCCCTTCTCCATGGTTAGCTTTAAGCCAGTAAGCCGATAGCATCGGGGTCAGCGTAAATGCAACAAATAAGGAAAAAGCAACTGCAAAGGCTACAGTCAAGCCAAACTGTTTAAAAAATTGACCGATAATTTCCCCCATATTGCCTACAGGCACAAATACGGCAAGAAGCGAAAATGTTGTTGCCAAAACCGCTAGAGATATTTCCTTTGTTCCATCACGCGCTGCTTCCATAGGGCTTTTCCCTTGCTCCATATGGCGAAAAATATTTTCAACAATAACAATAGCGTCATCAATCAGAATACCTACTGCCAAACTAAGTCCCATTAACGACATGTTGTTAAGAGTAAAGTTCATTACTTTGAGCAAAAAGAAAGTGGATATGACTGAAGTAGGAATAGCAATAGCACCAATTATTGTTGCACGGGTATTCCGCAAAAATAGGAAGGTAATGGCTACGGCCAACAAACCGCCAAATATCATCGAAACCATCACATCTTCTACACTATCTCTAATATAAATGGAATTGTCCCTTACTACAGTAACTTCAATATCAGGCGGCAACACATTTTGCTTTAAGTGTTCCATAGACTGCTTGACTTTTTCAGCGACACCAACGGTATTCGTACCGGACTGCTTTTGAATACTAACAATCACGCTAGGTACGCCGTTAGTTGCCGCATAGGTGCGTTCCTCACCCCAAGTATCCACTACATCTGCAACGTCTTGCAACCGTACTAACCGGCCTTGCTGATTAAGAACTACAATTTTTTTGATATCCTCAACAGTTTGATATTTGCTAATTGATCTTACTGTAAGTTCAATTCCTTTTTCGGTAACCCGCCCGCCCGGTGTATTTACATTATTGTTACTTACACCATCGAGCAGTTGCTGCATCGAAAGTCCATAAGCTTCGAGTTTTCGCGGATCAGCGAGAATTTGAATTTCTCTTTGCGCAGCACCATAGACGCTTACCTCTGCTACCCCATCTAACTGCTGAAGTTGATCTTTGACTATGTCTTCGGCAATTTTTCGGATTTCACCACGCGATCTACTCTCTGACGCCAAACTAAAGGTAAGTATCGATTGCGCTGTAATATCGTACCGCTGTACTACCGGTTCATCAATTTGATCCGGCAGGCGTTTTCGCACCCCTGCTACCTTTTCCCGAATATCATTAGCTGCCAGCTTGGGGTTTGTACCTAATTCAAACTCAACTGTCGTCTGAGATACGCCTTCCCGCGAGACAGAGGACAATGTCTTAATACCAGCAACCGAACTAACGGCATCTTCGATGGGTTTTGTAATAAGACTCTCCATCTCTTCCGGCGATGCGCCAGTGTAAGTAACGTTTACCATAACTAAAGGAAACTCGACATCAGGATTTAAATCAATACCAAGACTCGGGTATGAACTAAGACCGAATACCACTAAGAGCATAACCAACATAGTAGTAAAAACCGGTCTCTTTATAAAAACATCAATCATCTACTTGCCAGCCTCCCCAGGCGCTCCCATTCGAACCGTTGAACCGTCTCTCAGCTTATTTTGGCCGGCAACTACAATTTGGTCACCTTCATTCAGACCCTCAAGAACTTCCGCCCAACCGTTGCCAACATACCCCAGTTTAAGCACTCGCTGCTGTACCTTATTATTGGCCGTCAGTACGTATACTGTCTTAACATCTTCCCGCATAACTAACGCCGTTTCTGGTACTACAATAGCCTGTAAGTGCGGCTTAACAGGAACCTCTGCTTTAGCGAACATACCAGCTTTTAGAATATTTTGCGGGTTGGGGATTGATACCTCGGCGATAAAGGTTCGTGAAGGTACAGTGGCAACAGGTGACAGGCGAGTCACTGTACCGGTAAATTCCTGCCCGCCAAGTGCATCAACTTTAATTTTTACGGTTGCTCCCAACTGGAGTTGAGCAATCTCGGCTTCGCCAACCGTGGCCTTTGCCAAGAGTGTACTTATATCAGCAACACTAATAATCGGTGACCCTGCTTTGGCATAAAAACCTGTTTGTAAATAACGTTTGACTACAACACCGTCTCGAGGTGAAGTTATAGTAGCACCTGTTAGCTTATTATCATAGAGAGCTAAGGCACCTTCCGCGGATCGAACCTGACCAGCTGCTAAATCCCGTTTAGTTCTCGCCGAGTCAAGAGATTGAACCGATATGGCTCCTGATGTAGCCAATGATTCCATGCGTTTTAAATCCAGTTCCGCTTGTTCAAGATTAGCTTTGGCCTGAAATAGACTTCCCTCCGCTTGAATAACTTGAGCGGATAGTTCCCCCATATCAAGCACGGCTATAGTCATACCGGTAGAGACGGCATCTCCCTCATCCACATTCAATCGTTCAATACGTCCGTCAACCTTTCCGGAAATATCGGCACTCCATACCGGTTCAAAATTTGAAGAAAAGGCTAAAACAGGTGTAATATCTTTTCTGCCAACAGTCGCTACCTCTACAGCAACTGCTTGACCTTGTGATACCCGGCCGGCTCGTTCTTTGTCAGCCTGCGTTTTACTATAGATTCGGTAGCCAATAATTCCTGATATGACCAGAACAATAACGGATACAAGAATAATTGCCTTTGTCTTTCTGCTTGCCACCTATTCATTCCTCCATAGAATTTTTCGACACCCAATTCCTATTCGACAATCTACTACACTCTCCTGCCCTATTGGGAGATGTTTTTAGCATTAAATGCTAGTTATGAAATACAAAAATTACAAATAAAAAAACAAGATTGCTTGAACGTATTGATAACGAAAAAACTCATAATTTTTTCGTCTCTCGTTTAGACTAAAGCAAGCTTGTCTATTTATTCATAAATTTAGTTATTTCGTTATTTCCGAAAGTATTTCCATAATAATTGCCTGACTAACTTCGCGGGTTATAGTTACCTGTCCTAGTTCAGATATCAGTACCCAGTTTATTTTACCGTTAATTACTTTTTTATCTCTAGCCAAATAGCTTAAAAGGTCTTCGGGAAGATAACCAGATGCTTGTAATGGCAATCCAAGAGAAGAAAGCAAATTTCTTAAAAAATCGACGTGGCTATGTCGGCATAATCCTATCCGTTGGCTAATAAGCGCGGCAGCATGCATACCTACTGCAACAGCTTCCCCGTGATTATATTCTGAATATCCTCCAACCGCCTCGACAGCATGACCAATGGTGTGCCCAAAGTTCAATATCATGCGCACTGAATCTTCCCGTTCATCCTGGGCAACCACCTCAGCTTTAATCTGACAGCACTTAGCGATAACGGTTTTCAGTACGTTTAGATCAGGTATTAGTAAAGCTTCGGTATTATTTTTTAAATAACTTAAAAAATCATAGTCAGTAATAACACCATATTTAACTACTTCTGCCAAACCGGCCTTCAATTCCCGCGCAGGCAATGTTTGTAATGCTTCCGTGTCAATAACTACCAAACTTGGTTGGTAAAATGTCCCAATCAAATTTTTCCCTAAGGCGTGGTTAACGGCGGTTTTGCCGCCAACACTGGAATCCACCTGCGCCAGTAAAGTTGTCGGTACTTGAATGAACGGCACGCCACGCAAATAAGTAGCTGCCACAAAACCTGTCAAATCACCGACAACCCCGCCGCCCAGAGCAATCAACGGTGACTTACGCTCGAGCCCCATCGTAATTGCCTTAGTATATACAGAATCTGAAGTAGCAAGCGATTTTGAGCTTTCACCTGCCGGCACAGTTATAACAGCAGGCGTAAAACCCGCCGCAGTTAGGCTGTTTACCAGGCGTTCTGCATACAAAGGATAAACGTTTTCATCGGTTACTATAAGCGCTTTATCTCCTAAAAACAAGTCGCGCATTAGTGCTCCAACCCGACTGATACCACCAGCTGTTATATGAATGGTATAACTATGTGTCTCTAGCTCAACTCTAACTTCGGCCACGCAAATACCCCCCCGCTCGCAAAAAAACGATGACCCGTTCGGCCACTTGATGCGGTGACATGCAGCTAGTGTCAATTGTACAATCAGCCTTCATGTATAAACTGGCCCGGTCTTGCAAAAGCCGAGCTACCCGCTCTGCTCTATCTTCACAATCCAATAGGGGCCGAACCCCTCGCCGCGATGTCCGGTCTAAAATGGTTTCCAGCGAAGCAGTTAGTGCAATAATAATGCCGCTGTTTTTGAGTCTGACCATGTTTTCCTGTTTAAGAACCACTCCACCGCCGGTAGCAATAACCGTGTTAGTGTATCTTGCTACCCGAGAAATAACATCCCGTTCTAACTGGCGAAAGTGGCTTTCACCATAGTGCTGAAAAATATCACTGATTGCAAGCCCTGTCTCTTGCTCAATCTTCTTATCAACATCAATAAAGGGACGGTTAAGCCGTCCCGCCAATAACCGTCCTGTACTGGTCTTTCCGGTACCCATAAAACCTATTAAAACGATATTCTTCATAAAGCCTCCAAAAACACTAAAGCGTAGACTATTTTACAACACGTGAGGTAAGGAATATTACGACTTCGGTATCTGTTTTTGTTTTACTAGAGCTTTTAAACAAAGCACCCAGCACCGGCAAATCACTCAAGAATGGTACTGCTCTCTTAGTCTCGTTATCTATAGATCCCATTAAACCGCCAATGACCATGGTTTCACCGTCTTTAAGCCGCACGGTAGTTTCAGCTTCCCGGGTCGTAATTCGGTATGCTTTCATTTCTGGTACAAGCGTCGGGCTACTGACCTCAGTACGAACGTTTGCTGTGATTTGCCCATCTTTATTGATCCGTGGCGTATAGATAAGTTTAATACCCGATTCAACATAATCAATAGTTGTCTTAGTCTTACCGTTCTCTACTTCGTCTATTAAAACAGGTATGCGGTCCCCAATTAAAATTTGCGCCTTTTTGCCATTAATCGTTGTAATCTTAGGTTTTGCCAGTATCTTAGCGTTACCATTACTAACTAATGCGTTTATCTTGGCTTGATAATAAAACTCATAAGGATATCCTTCCGGAGTACGTCCAAATTGGATAATACCTTTTCGGGACTCACGGGTTACTTTTCTAGGTTCTACCTGTGGTTGAACGCTTCCTTTTCCATCTGAAATAAAAGTAGCTTTTTCCGGCTGTACATCAGGCCATTGAGGCGTTAGTTCCCAACTCCACTCAATGCCAACATCCTTGGTACTCTCCTTGTTTATTGCAACGACTTCCGCTTCAAGTGCTATTTGCTGGTAAGGAATATCCAATTCAGTTAAAAGTTTTTGGATTTTCGCCGCTTCGTCTGCAGTGCCATGAAAAATTATTGTATTGGTTGCCTCATCTATTTTGATTCGATCGTACTTAATCTCCGTTTTTGGCTTTTTGTCACTTTGCTTATTTTCCTTGGATTTAGCTGTTTTTTCATCTGTAGTAACGAATTTGGCGGCTTTCTTTCCATTCGATTGCCGCTCAGTAACTAATTCAGATTTAAATTGAGAACCATCTTCAATATTTTCGTGTTTCTCCTCATCTAAATCTGGAAACATAACACCTACTATATCGATGATATCATTAGGATTTGCGTAGGATAACTTAAAATAGTGAACAACACCAAAACCTTTACCCATTTCTCGCGGACTGGCAATAATTATTACATCATTTACTTTCTGATAAACAAGACCTTTTGTTTTTGTTATTAACTCCAGGGCATTCTCGAAGCTAGTATTCTTGAGTTGAATACTAATTTTTCCTTCTACTGAATCATCTACTACCATATTAACATTACCAATGTCTGCAAGGGCAGTCAGCACCTCACGTACTTCACAATTAACAATATTCATATTAACTATTTGACTATCAGCAAAAGCAACGGAGCAATTATTCACTACTAATATAGACAGTAAAATTAGCGCCAAGGGTACTCGCATGTGTATCACCGTCCTAAGG
>CAZCEN010000010.1:0-9767 GCA_964497205.1 uncultured Sporomusaceae bacterium | reverse complement strand
GCCATAGACACTAGGACCCCTTTTGGATGTACTCCCAGTACTGTGCTATTCTACTCTTTACTTCAACCATAGTATCTCCACCAAACTTATCCAGCAGGGCTTCTGCCAAAATATAAGCCGTCATGGCTTCTCCCACTACCGCAGCAGCCGTTACAGCACAAACATCACTGCGTTCGGTATTTGCTTTAATGGGCGTTTTTGAAACAATATCCACCGACAAAAGTGGTTTCATGAGTGTTGGAATAGGTTTCATAGCGGCTCTGATAACAATAGCTTCCCCATTCGCAATGCCGCCTTCTATCCCCCCTGCATTGTTAGTCTCCCGATAATAGCCCTTTTGGCTGTTATAGTATATTTCATCGTGCACCAGACTCCCGAGCCGGTTAGCACAGTCAAAGCCAGCGCCAAATTCCACGCCTTTAATAGCCTGTATTGACATCAGTGCTCCGGCAAGCCGAGTATCTAGCCGGCGATCCCATTGAACATGACTTCCCAACCCCGGCATTACACCATAGGCTACTACTTCAAAGATCCCGCCTAGCGAATCTCCTTGCTCTTTGGCCTCGAGAATTGCCTCTTTCATTTTCCGCTCGGCCTTGGCGTCAATACAACCTAATTCTGAATTAACTTTGTTAGCGATGATATCTTCATAACCCTTTGGTACAACAGCAGCGGTAACACCACCGATATTGACTATATGTGAGGCAACCCGGATGCCCACTACCGCTAATAATTGTTTGCAAACTGCCCCACCTGCAACTCTAGCCGCAGTTTCGCGAGCACTGGCTCGTTCTAAAATATCACGGATATCTTGGCGTCTATACTTTAACGCACCGGGTAAATCAGCGTGCCCCGGGCGAGGTGCAGTAACCTGCTGTCCTGTTGGACTGCCAAACGGGGACATTCGTTCTTGCCAATTAACCCAGTCACGATTAGTAATCATTAGCGTTAAGGGACTGCCTAGAGTGTGTCCAAAACGAACTCCTGAAACAATTTCTGCTTTATCCTTCTCTATCAGCATCCGTCCGCCTCGGCCAAATCCCTGCTGACGGCGGACTAATTCGCTGTTAATTATTTCGCTGTCAATTGAAACCCCAGCCGGCAAGCCTTCAATAATCGCAGTAAGCGCCGGACCATGGGATTCTCCGGCAGTTATAAATCTTAGCATGTATTCACCTCAATTTAGAAGTTATTTAGGTTATTGCCCTTGACTAGCGGGATGCACACCATAAGCAAAGATGCTCAGGTTCAACTTACTGTTCAGTATTCCCTGCTGGGATTGTATCTTTATTTGATTAACAATAGTAAATCTCGGCATATTTTCAAGTTTCTGCAGAAAATCAATCATTTGAGAAAACGATCCTTGTACAATAATTTCTACAGGTATTTCCCGGTATTCAATCTTATCTATAACCTGGGCCGCTTTTACTTCTATTAATTGCATTCTACTTGTGTTAATCGTTCTTTCCAGTTGTACAATAAATTCACTAATATCCAGTTCATTTGGCAGCATAGTATCGGCCTGAATGGCTTTCTTACTTACTTCAGCCAGATACTGTGCAGTATTTGGGTTTTTCTTGGCAAACTCCTGGATAAGCGCATTTTTTCTAATCGCGGTTTGATAATTTGTTTGTAGTTCTGCAATACGTTGGTTTTGCGGAAAAATTATATAGATATAACACAATTGCATAAAGAGTACTATTCCTGCAGAAAAAAGTAAAACTTTACGGTATACCGGCAACTTAGCCCAACCTGGATTCATGGGCATGTCTCCTTAATTTTTACAGTTAACTCAAATCTGGTCAATCTACGTACAGGATCACATTCGGCCTTAACGAGCAGTGGCTTAGTCAAAAGTTCGTCTTGTTCGAGTTGTTTTAGAAAGTTGGCCAAGTCTTCATATGTAACTGCATTACCTTTTACTCGCAAGCAGTTTTTCTCGGCAACTGCCAGTTCAGTCAGCCAGACCTGCTGTGGTGTAATAACACTTAATTTTGCAATGATTGCCGCCCAAGGTCTGCGTTCGCCAGTTAGTTTTGTTAACAAATTATTTTTAGTGTTTGTTTGGTGGCTTTGGCTATCAGCTACTACCATTTTATCCTGTGCAGGACGCAGCATCTCGAATTGATGTTCAGTTGCGCCAATTTTCTTTTCGAGCTTCCAGATAGAATACATGTTAAAGCTAATACTAGCCCCAACGATAGCAACCGATACTACTGCAATAAAAGCCATAACTCTATTTGTTGACCAAAGTGGCTGACGTTCCGTCGGGAGCAGCAAGTTAATCTTAATAGCCATGCTAATCACTTTCCCCCCCGCGTAATGCCAAACCGATGGCTACCGCTAATTGCGGCGCTTTACTAGTAAGCCATTCCGTATCTAGAGAAGGAGCTAACTGTATTGCTGTCAGCGGAGTATGTACGACCACGTTAGTATCTTCTAAAAGTTCGGCAAGATTTCCAGCCAAATTAAGAAGCTGAGAACTGCCGCCTGTTAATATAATACGATCAATGATAGCGGATCTATTTTGCATTTTATAATAATCCACCATGCGGCAGATTTCGCGCGACAGTTCCACTACTAAAAGTTGCAAACAGCTAGAAACACTGCTATTTTCACCCGACATCTCAGGATAATCTAAAAGCAATTTCTGGCGCAGCTTCATTCGTTCAGCCTCATGAAACTCAAGGTTCATAGTCTGCATAATAACCTCTGTATAACGAACTCCACCAAGCGAAATAAACCTGGAAACAAGCGGTGCCCCCTGCTGAAAAATATGTAATTGACATAAGTAAGCCCCTAAATCAACAACTACTGAGTTATCAGCCTTAACCATTGTCCGGTAAAGGGCTAATGGTTCAATTTCGATAGCTATGGGCTTAAAACCAAGTTCTTTAGTAAGAGCTGTTAATGTGATTATCCTTTCCAAGGGAGCCGCAACCAGCAGCACTTTCATTTCTTCTTCTTGGCAGGCTGGACTCACAACAGCAAAATCAAAATAGTAGTTGTCAACTTCCGCAGAAGGAATATATTTATCTAATTCCCATTTGATAGCTTGACGAAGCTCTGCTGTGCTCATAGCGGGAAGCCTTAGTTCACGCACCAGCACAGACTGTCCACTTACTGACAATACCACATGTCTACCGACTACGCCGCTAACCGCCAGTAGTCGTTGCATCGTTTCCGCCAATACTGTTTTATTTACTATATAACCATCCCTAACTATATTGGCAGGCAATTCTGCTATTCCTACAGTTCTAAGCTCCGGGTTGCCATGACCCCAATGTACTTCCGCAATTTTTATCGCACCAGAGCCAATATCGATACCTATTGTTGTCGTGGGGCGTGCCTGCAAAAGTCTAGTTGCTATCTGAACAAACTTGCTAATCTTTACCTTCATAGTGATGCGGTTGTTTGCTCACTATTTTTATTGCATTAGTAATGGCGGTTACTACGTCGATACTGAATTGATGTTCAGACGATTTGATACGGGCAAAGGTTTCCCCTCTAGTTGTAACAACATACCGTGGCGGCAAACAATTGAGTGCCAAAGCAGCAATATCAAATCGACACTGCTCACACTCGCAGACACTGGGATTTGATTCAAGAACTTCATCTAACATTTGCCAAACATAGTCTTCCATATAGTTCTTTAATTCCATGTTTATACCCCCAAATTCATTCTAACGAGACCCATGATTTTATTTTTACTGATCCTGAATTCCAAGCTGTCGGCAAAAACGGATTAAGCAGTGTTTTATTTTGTTCTTCTAATGTTGACTGGCCTTTCATATCCAGCGTAATTGAAATACTTCCATTAGCCACAGCTGTACCCCGAAAAACTGCTGAATCAGAATTACTAATATCTCTACCTGCAGCTAAAATGCAGTTATTTATCTTACTTAAGCCTATATTTATGGATTTCTCGGATATTATTATTATATTATTGGTTAATCTTGCTCCGTCGTCAATAGTAATTGCTTGGGTAGAGTAGATTACTCCCGGTCCCTCAATATCACTACGAATATAAAAAGGGTAATCAGGTTCCGGATTTATATAGTATACTTTATTGGCTAACCAGCCGGGACTACTCCAAGTACTCCATTTGACCAAGCCCGAATTATGCTTAACTATTGTTGGAATATTGCCTGCGTCCTGAAACTTCTGTCTAAGTGCACTGTCAAAAACAAGCAATGCCTTCGGCGCAGCGTGTTCATTCTTATGCGGCGCGTAAACTGAGTCAGTATAGATATTTCCTACAGCATCAATTTGGCTGTACGCTCCATTCTGTTGATCTAGGATGAGTCCGCCTGATATATGAACATCCGCATTACTACCAACATTCCCTTTAATAATAATTCCAGCTAAATTCATTTTTTCACCTGAATATGCCACATAATTATAGGGAGAATCGGAACTCACTGTTAGCTTAAGTTTTCTAGCAGCATTATTCACAATACCTGTCACAATAATTTCCCTATCTACTCCACGAGTAATCACTGGTTCAACTCGATATCTGCCAATATCAAATTCTCTTGTTTCTCCTGCCCATTCGCCAGATGCAGACTTTCTCATCTCGCTAACCGCCCGCTTAGCGCCGGCCTCGGCCAAATATTGCGCCATAACCCCATCCCGGTATGAAGCAGCAGTTCTTACATCTGTTGAACTTAGAAATGTAAAACCACTGCCAATAATAGTTAAAAAGGCTATAACAATTATGGCTAACATAGCGGCTGCACCGCGCTGACTTGAATACATAAGCGGTCCCTACCTATTCTAACTAAGTATCAATATTTAAGGAACTTACCCTAGTGTTATACTCTAATTTTTCTCCCCTGTAGCTGGTTGCCTTAATTATTATCTTGACTTCATTAGAATCTATTTCGAAAGACAAACCATCAATAACGGCGGGGGTTAGTGGATTTGTTGCTGTCCCACCGCCTGTTGCTGAATTATCTGTTACTTTATAAATTATTTTAGATTGACAGTTTCCGTACTGGAAAGTTATCTTCTCGCCAGTAGGTCTTATTATCATTAATGCCGATTTAGACTTTAGTTCCAGTCTGCTTGCATAGCGAATTTCCCGAGCTATTATGTCTAATACATATCTTGCAGCATGTTCTATTTCACTTCTTGTTTTTCCTGTTTGCCAAATAGTTATTGAAGTAGTTAGTGTAGTTAAAGTTACAGACATTAACAAAGTCATTATTGCCATACCAGCCAACAGTTCTACCAGTGTTATTCCAGACCTATTGACTATTATACTTCTAAATGATTTCATAATCCCTCCGGATGGCTTGACAATAATACTCACCTATATCTTTGAGAAATAGGTAAGTAACTGAATGAATTTAGTGCTTCCTTTTTCCTGCCAAGATACCCTTACCGTAACTTTGACCAATGACATATCAATAGCATCCATCTGATCAATTGTAGTTAAAACAAAAAAATTTGTATGATTAACAGATAATTCACTTTCTTTTCCTAACCAAGTCAGTGAATTTGGCCGTTGAGGGTTACTCCAAAAGTATGTACTTCGTTGTTTTAGCAGCTCCATTTGTTGTTGAGCAATATTGGTGGCCGCAGTATACCTAACAGCACGGGCACTTGCTTGGCTCGACTGCATAAAAATTCCTGCAATGGCAACAAGCGAAACTCCCACAATAAATACCGCTACAACAGCGTCTATATAAAGATACCCTTGCTGCTTCTTTAATTTGCTTGACAAGACCTTAATCCCTTCTTCTAATCTGCCAAGTTTCCGCTCGGCGAGATTCTCACCCTGCCTGTCGCTCCGGCTATATAAACATGCAGATATTTTCTGGATCCTTTGCATTTAAGTTCTATGGTTTGCCCCCTAAGCGGTGCCCCTTTGTGAGTAAACATAATATATCCAGGATCACCTGTCATCTCAATGTGCTTGGGTAGATAAACCACTTTAATTGCTTTTTGTCCATTATGAATAAAATAATATGGATCGCCTGAGACATTAATAAAATAAATTCGATACACCGGGGCATCTTCCCCGGCCAAATTCATGGACATTTGTTGAATACTTCTGATATCGGCAGCTAGGTTCACCGCAAACGCATCCAGCTCTTGACTAGCCAATGCATTTGCTAGTCGCGGTATAGCCGTTGAAACCAGAATACCTATAACAGCAATTACAATCATAGCTTCGACTAAAGTGGATCCTCTCTGCATGAGTTCACCTCAAATAAATAATAGGCAAGATAAAAAACATTGCTACTATCTATCTATTTTAAAAAAATTCTTAGATACCATGCAATTATCAGTGTGCCATAGAGAAAAGCAGTAAATGCTCCTATGGCTATAAATGGACCGAAGGGTATAAATTCTTTGCGTTTTTTTATTCTTAAGATCAATAGTAACAAACTAACGATCCCGCCAATAATAAAGGATAAAAATATCGTTAGTAGAGTGAGTTTTAGGCCTAGCCATAAACCAATAGCAGCACAGAACTTAATATCTCCGCCTCCCATGCCGCCACGAGTTAAAATAGCAATCAGCAGCAACAGCCCGCCGCCACTAATTGCAGCAATAATCATATCTAATACGGATACAAAATTTAGCAATAAATTAATAACAACACCAGTTCCCGCAAACCAAATAAGCATTTTATCCAAAATGAGCTGGTGATCATAGTCGATAAAAGTTATAACAATAAGAAAAGCCGTAAATATTACTATTTTCAGAAATAGGGCCGAAATTCCTAAAGCAAAAAAACAATATAGAAATAAACATCCTGTCAACAATTCAATAAAAATATACCGGAATGATATATGATTGCCACAATTACGGCAGCGACCTTTCAAAAGTAAATAACTAACCACGGGAACTAAGTCATATATAGGCAAAATCATCTTGCATGAATTACATTGGGAACGCGGAAAAAGTATAGATTGATTATGTGGCAAACGAAGTATGCACACATTCAAGAAGCTTCCTATTGTTATCCCTAATACAAATATCATAAACTCTAACAAGATTTTTAGTTCTCTCCCAACTTAGATAAAGTGAGACTTGATTCAGGTGGAGTTTTAATCCGAGACTTAACCGCTCGTCCGTACCTTTTAGGGGTCTAATTCACACTTTGAAGAATCTAGGAGTCTTAGAGCAGCTTAGTCTCGAATAAATGTGCGCGTAAAATATTCCATACATTCTTACTGCAATTCTACTACTTTAAGGTTGCCGCAAGTGTGTAACTTTTTTTATCTGCAGCCAATGTATACTCGATTTTATAATTTTTCTGGTTTACAGCGGCGGTGAAATCCTTATTAAGATAATTATTATCCCATAAAACCTTAAGATCTGCAGGGTACTCTCCCTTTTCAGCAAAATAGATATTAATCGCGCTTTCAATTGTACGTGTATCGGCATCCATTGCTGCTTGCTTTGCTAAAGCTGTAGAAGCAGTCATTTTGGGAACGGCAATGGCTGCTAGTATGCTAAGAATAGCAACAACAGCAAGTAGTTCCACCAAAGTAAACCCTCGTTGGTTTTTAAAGGCTTCATGCATTTTCACAAGCATGCTAATTACCTCTCTATCTCGTTGTATTACCCACACTTGTTATTACATCAAAGAGCGGGGATACGACCGAAATTACGATAAACCCAATTACTACTCCTAATAGACCTACAATAACAGGCTCAATTACACTGCCTAGCCTAGCTACCATATCATCAACATCACTCTCATAAAAATCAGCCACTTTTTCTAACATTTTATCCATAGTTCCACATTCTTCACCGATAGCCACCATCTGAATGAGCAATGGTGAAAATATTTTGCCCGCGTCTAACGTAGCAGCTAAACCTATCCCTTCTTTTACACTTGCTTGGGATTTCGTCAGTGCATCCATCAGGCTAAGATTTCCTATTGTCTTTTTGACAACCTCGAGGGCAGTTATTATAGGCACACCACCGCGGATTAAAGTACTAAAGGTACGACTGAATCTGGCAATTGCCACTTTTCTAGCTAATGATCCAATAAGAGGCAAAGCAAGAATGGTTTGGTCAACAACCCGCCGAATGCTAGGTTTAGTAAGCGCTACTCTCACTACGACTAATAGCGCGCCAACAGTAGTCAGCACGATTGACCAATATGATGATAAAAAAACGCTAAGGGTCAGCAGCATTTTTGTTGTCCATGGAATTTCCACGTTCATTGTTGCAAACAAATCCATAAAAGTCGGCAATACAAAAGCAATAATAAAACCCACCGCCAATATCGCCATACAAATAACCAGTATCGGGTAAGTCATAGCGGCTTTAACTTTTTCGTTCAGCTTATGTTCCTTTTCAAAGTGAATAGCAAGCCTATCCAAAACCTCATCTAGCACACCGCCTACTTCCCCTGCTTCAATCATATTAGCCATAATCGCAGGAAATACTCGTGGGTGTTCAGCAAGAGCTTTCGAAAACGTTTCTCCCTCATTTACCTTCTTGTACACACTTAGTATAGCGGCTTTAAGACGGGAGTTACCGGTCTGCTTAATCAATACGTTTAGGGCGGCAAGTAAAGGCACACCTGCACCAATCATAGTGGCAAAAAGGCGGCAGATTACAGCCAAATCTTTACTACTGACAGGATGTAAGCTGTACCTTAGACTCCCGAGTAAACCGTTAGCACTACTCTGTTCTTTTATTTGTAAGACAAAACAGCCCTTTCCCCGAATGTGCAACGCCACTGCGTTTTCGTTGTCAGCCAAGATACTTCCTGTCAACAGCTGTCCCGCCCGGTCTTTTGCTTTATAAAAATAAGTTTTTGCCATTTTTTTCTCCCAATGTTCAACCATTAACTAGATGACTAAAGATCTCGGGATTAACGGAATACTCCAGGGCAGTTTCATAGGATATAATACCTTGCCGATAAAGGTCGCGTAAGGAAAATTCCATAGACTGCATTCCCAATTTACTCCCGGTCTGTATAACAGAAACAATCTGGTGGGTTTTACCTTCTCGGATTAAATTACGTATTGCCGGTGTTGCAACAAGTGTTTCTAAGGCAACTACCCTTCCCCCGCCATCACGACGCGGTAGCAACTGCTGGGTAATAATTCCCTGCAACGTTAAGGACAGCTGCACCCGAATTTGCTGCTGCTGGTGGGAAGGAAATACGTCAATAATCCGGTCAATCGTTTGAGCAGCGTCGCAGGTATGTAGGGTAGCGAATACCAAATGTCCAGTTTCTGCGGCTGTTACAGCAACACCAATTGTCTCTGCGTCTCTCATTTCTCCTACCAAAATGACATCCGGATCTTCGCGTAGTGCCGCTCGTAACGCGTTGGCGAAGGATTTGGTGTCTGTCGGTATTTCCCGTTGGCTGACAATACAAGTACGATGGCTGTGCAGGTATTCAATAGGCTCTTCCAGTGTCAAGATGTGAGCTGCACGCTCACTATTGATTAAATCTACCATGGCAGCTAGTGTTGTAGATTTTCCGCTGCCGGTCGGACCAGTAACAAGCACCAAACCGCGAGGCATACGAGCCAAAGTTTTTATTACCTCAGGCATACCTAACTCATCAAGCTTAGGAACGCGGTTATTCAGTACCCTAATAGCAAAAGCTATTGAGCCTCGCTGATAATAGACATTTATACGAAACCGGCCGATTCCGGCAATTTCAAAGGGAAAATCCAGTTCACCATTATTATGAAAACTCTGTTGCTGGTCGTTTGAGGTTATCGCCCGAAACAAAGCCAGCATATCTTGTCCGGTAAGCGATAAACCGTCTATTTGGACTA
>CAZCEN010000009.1:16649-31076 GCA_964497205.1 uncultured Sporomusaceae bacterium | reverse complement strand
GGCAGAATTGGCACTGGCAGTAACGATATCATCGAGTTTACCGTACTCTAATGCGGTAATTAATGTGATAGCCTTGGTGGTACTAGCAGGATAGCGCCGTTCTTCGGCGTTTTTTTCATAAAGTACTTTCCCTGTTGCGGCTTCAATTACAATCGCAGATTTAGCAGTAATATCCGGCAGCGGTTGTTGCGCAAATACTGTTGTGGGAAGCAGTGTAAGATACGTTAATAACAATATTCCGAGATTAAATAGTCGTCGCATGAATTTTTTAAATCCTTTCCTATAGGATAAGACAAACACTATTATATAATGTATTTCGCCGTAGGTCAAAAATAGGAATTACCAGGCTTGTCTAATTTTGGTATGTAATAATATCCTGGCATTAATTAAACTTTTGACGGAGATAATAGTAACAAACTCAAGGAGGTGATTAATAATGGAAATGCTAGACATTAAAACATCCTTACGTACTACTCTTACGCAAAAGCAAGAACTTGTGCGTGATTACCAGTCTTATGCCGATCGTATAAATGACAAAGAAGTAGCTAAAATGTTTAAACATTTTGCCGAGGCGGAAGCACTGCACGCAACTCAAATCAAAGATAAACTCGATGAATTAGCTTAATAATTTACTAGATTTATATGTAAAAACCCACACTTTTATGTGTGGGTTTTAAAAATATATCGTTAATTACAGGTGAGTCGAATGTTGATGGTTATACTGGGTTTCAGCAGTTTCAGCAAGTTCATCAAGATCATCCATATCATTGTCCTTGCTAAATATATTTTCCAATTTATTAATAACCTGGGGAACCATATCAATAAGGCGATCATAAAGCAGATTACTTTCTACCGACATAAACCGTACGCCGCTAGTTGGCGAGCAGACCAAAAAACCAACTGGTTTAACACTAATACCGGCGCCGCTGGCACCACCAAACGGATGGTTCGAAGCTTCTGGTTCTTCAGCCTCATAGTCCCCACCACCAGCCGCAAAGCCAAATGCTACACGAGAAATAGGAACTATTACTGTTCCGTCCGGAGTTTCTACCGCATCGCCGACAATGGTATTTACATCCACCATACCTTTTATACTTTCCATAGCGGTTTTCATCAAACCTTGTATAGGATGTTCAGCCACTGCGAGTCGCCTCCCTGTTTAATAATTTTGGTATTCTTGCTATAGTTGCAGTAATAACATTGCCAAGTCTTATTCTGAATATACACTTTAACTCCACTTCAAAATGACTCTTGTTAAATACTGGGATTAAGTTTACGTCGGGTTTAGTATCTAAGATTAGTCGATGGCGCATAGAATTCAGCAGCTTTTCCACCAGTGCCCCAAATACTCCTATCATGATACTTGTAAATGCAGCATCATCGAACCCATATTTTACATTTACATAAAATTTCTCACAATGGATGTTCCGGGATAACTTATCAATGTAGCTGCGAAAACTTTTAACAAAACGATTAGTTGTTCTATAAATATGTAAAAAACGTTGTGGGTCAAAAAATAATATTTTCATAAGTTTTTTGACGAAGCGTTGTTCGCCTGATATATGTGTTTCAGTATTGTCATCAGTAGTTTTAATTTCTGACGAAATCCAGGGTAAATCATTGTACTCTTTGATTTTGATTACAGGTATTTTAATAGAATAGCTGAAGATTCTGCGTAATGCATATACCGTAACTGAAACAAAGTCATCATCCTTTTTGCGACAAAAATGCAAATCAATATACACACTGACCCGCAAAAGAGCGAACACTAAAATACAGGTGGTTGACAAGACTAATAGCCAACTGCTCATTTTTTCACCTCTCTGCTAACTATATAGATTTTTTACAGTCCTGCAAAGAAGTATGCATTTTTGTAATTAAATACGTAAGAATAAATCCATAAAAAAAGACAACCTTATTGGTTGTCTTTAGCTAATGTTAGGAAGTAATGCAGATATATCTGGTAAATCTTCTAAGCTTCGCAGACCAAAGCATTGAAGAAATTCATTTGTGGTACCGTACAAAATAGGGCGGCCTATTGCTTCTTTGCGTCCTACTTCTTTGATGAGCATACGTTCTAGCAAGGTAGTAATTACCCTATCCGCTTTAACTCCGCGAATACCTTCAATTTCTTGTTTGGTTACGGGTTGCTTAAAAGCCACAATTGCCAAAGTCTCTAAAGCAGCTGTTGATAGCTTACTGTCTTGGACTTCGGCCAGCTTATTAACAATATCACCAAGAATAGGCTTAGTACAAAGTTGATATCCTCCTCCGACTTCAACAATTACTAACCCCCGTTCTTCCGGTTTCATGGCCTCCGACATTTCCGCAATTAAGGCATGTACATGATCAATATGGATATTTAAAATCGCAGCAATTTTTTCTGCCGGGAGCGGCTGGCCACTGGCAAATAGTAGGGCTTCAACTGCACCTTGCAAATGCCGGTAAAACATTTTGTCACTCCTTTAAACTAAGGCGGATGGAAGAAAATTGTTTTTCCTGATGAATAACTATCCGCCTTAATCTGACTAGCTCAAGTAAAGCTAAAAAGGCAGCAATAAATTCTGAACGGGAGCCTGTCCGGATAACAGTTTTACTAAATTCCATGCTTCCGTTATTATTTCTTAACAGCGTGATAATATCGTGCATTTTGTCTTTAACACTAATTTCCTCAGGCGCTATTAGGGCAAATTCAGGAGCTGCGCTTTCCCAAAGGGCTGCAAAGGCTTTTAATAGATCATCAAGACATAAGCCTTCAGGCAAAGGAAACTGCTTAGCAAACTCTTGCGGTATTCGAAAGAAATATTTACTTCTTTCATTATTAAGTTGGTCAAGAGTTTCGGCAAATTGTTTAAATTTCCGATATTCAATCAAACGTTCCACTAATTCTTGCCGGGGATCTACTACCTCATCGGTTACTTCGTCAATAACCGGACGTGGTAATAACATGCGTGATTTTATTTGCAGCAGAGTTGCTGCCATAACTAAAAATTCACTGGCAATTTCAATATTGAAATCTTCCATGGCCTTTAGATAGTCTAAGTATTGTTTGGTTATTGTAGCTATGGGAATGTTGTAGATATCAATCTGACTCTTTTCGATTAGATGCATTAGTAAGGCTAATGGTCCCTCAAAAACTTCTAATTTAATCTTATAGTCAGACATACATAACTAGCCTAAATTCATTACTGATCTAACTTCATCCATGGTAGCCGAAGCTAACTTTCTGGCGCGCTCAGCTCCATAAGCTAGAATTTCTTTTACTTTGCCTGATTTAAGAGACAGCTCTTTACGGCGGCCATGAACATCAGCAAGTGTGGAGACCATCTTATCAGCCAGCCGCTTTTTACATTCTACACAGCCAATACCGGCGTTGCGGCAATGTCCGGCAATTTCGTTTTGCTCTGGACTAAATATCTTATGAAAAGTATATACAGTACAAATATCAGGATCACCAGGATCGGTTTTCTTAATGCGTTTAGGATCAGTTACCATAAGCCGAACACGAGAATGCAGTTCATCCGGTTCAGCGGCATAAGGGATTTCATTACCGTACGATTTGCTCATCTTACGCCCATCAATGCCTGGCAGGAGCGGACTTAAGAGTGCCTGAGGTTCGGGAAATACCGGTTTGTATATATTAGCAAAACGGCGAACAATTTCTCGTGTAAGTTCAAGATGCGGTATTTGGTCTTCAGCTACAGGAACAGCGTCAGCCTTATATAGCATTATGTCGGCAGCCATCAGTTCTGGGTAACCCAGAAAGCCATACGTGTTAATTTCTTTACCCATTTCTCCCAACTGCTGTAATTTATCCTTATATGTAGGGACGCGTTCCAACCAGGACAGTGGTGTCATCATTGATAGTAACAGATGCAATTCAGCATGTTCTTTTACATGTGATTGTACAAAAATAATATTTTTTTCCGGATCAAGACCGGCGCTAAACCAGTCAAGAGCCATATTTTCAATGCGCTCCGGGAGTTTACTTGTATTTTCGTATGAAGATGTAAGTGCATGCCAGTCTACTATTGAATAAACACAATCATATTCTTCCTGGAGCTTTATCCAGTTGGTAAGCACCTGATAGTTTCCCATATGAAAATTTCCTGACGGCTGCATACCGCTAAAAATACGACCTTTAGCCAAATGAATCTCCTCCTATTACAAAATTGTCATAACTATTGTGTTAATCATATACGCCAAACCTCTTTCTAGAGGATAGGTAATCATACCAATAACACCAACATAAACAAGCGCCATTAAAATGAAAGGTCCATATTGTTCCATTTGATCAAATATTTGACCTTGTCTTTCAGGCAGTATGCTGGCAAGTACTTTTGAGCCGTCAAGAGGCGGAATTGGTACTAAATTAAAGATAGCAAGGATAATGTTATAACTATATGTCATCCACAAAACCTTTACCCAATCTCCACTTAATAACTGAAGTTTGGCTAATATGCCAATCAAAAAGGCGGTTATCAAAGCCAGCAACATATTTGCTACCGGGCCGGCTAGTGATACTATTAATGTGCCTTGACGGTAATTTTTAAAATAGCTGGGATTGATTGGTACCGGTTTGGCCCAGCCAAATTTGAAAAGCCATAGCATTAATAACCCAAGTGCGTCTAAGTGTGCGACGGGATTAAGTGTTAACCGCCCCATAAACCGTGGGGTCGGATCGCCTAAAGTAACTGCCGCTCTGGCATGAGCATATTCGTGTACCGTTAGGGCTATTAAAAGCGCCGGGATACGGAATATCATATCGGCATCAAGACCAAACAAATGAATGTCCTCCTTATACTTTCACACAATGTACTACTAAATTATACTAAAAAAGCTATAAAAAGCAAAATAAATCGTTGACATTTTTCTATACTAAAAGTAGCAAAAGATGCTCAGAATAAATATATTGGGCTAACTTGATATTAGGTGCCCTATATAGAAGGGAGGTATTTACTTACTATGCGGATAACATTCCCGGTAAAAATTGTAACAATTACTCTGATTTTATCATTTTTGGTGAGTGGCTGCAGCTTATTGTCTGGGCCTGCTGCCAAGCCGGAAGTTGGACCGGCTGGAAAACCAGTGGAATCAAAGCCGAACCCTCCTTTTTTAGAACGATTTTACTCAGCCCCTGTCGAGCTTTATGATTTAGAGGCTACTGCCGGAGTAGTATTTGAAGGAATTAACAAAGAAAATTGGAATCAAGCTCAGGAAAGTCTCGCTAATCTGCAAAATTTATGGCAGCAAGCTAAAGTTTCGGCCGGTGAGAAAAAAGGAGTTAAGGAAGGTGACGAAGCAATTAGCAAACTGACAGCCGCTGTTAATGACAAAAAAGTAACCGAGTCTTATGAAAGTCTCATTACCTTTATGGGCAGTGTCGGTGATATCGGTAAGTCATACAAACTTTCGCCAATATCTGACATCATAGCTGTCGGCAATACAATCCGTAATGTAAGCTTCTATGTAGAGGATAAAGATTGGAAGAAGGCTGCAAGCAAAGTAAAAGAACTGCAAGGTACGTGGGGACAAGTTAAACCAAGTATGGAACAAGTTGGGATCTTAGGAGAGATAACTAAAACACATGCATTAGTAAATCAAATGAGAGATGCAGTAAACGCCGAAAACAAAGGATCTTTTTTAGATTTACAAGCTAGTATTAATGAAAGCATGGGCCGAATCCGTAATTTTTTCAGAGGCAAATAACCGATAAAGAAAATGCCGCCTGCCAGTGCAGACGGCGTTTTTTATTTTTTCTTATCCTTCTTTTTATTATTATCCTTGTCGTCGGTATCATCTTGTTTGTTATTTTTTACGCCAGCACTTTCAAGACGGTCTTGGTCTTGGGGTTTAAGTACTGCCGGACGTAAAATTTTATTAGGTATAGGTAAGCGAAATAAAACATCTTTCATGGCACTGAAATTGAAAGGCAATGCCGGCCACAAATAAGGAATGTTGAAAGATTTTGTTGTCAGCATAAGCAGGAATACGGCTGCTATCCCGCTGATAAAGCCGGGCAGCTTAAACATCATTACCAACACAATAATCATAACCCGAAAGAGCCGCATCGCCATAGCAAATTCCATACTAGGTGTTGCGAATGCACCTACTGCTGCAACCGCTGTATAAAAGATTATTTCATTACCAAATAAGCCTACTTTGGTAGCAAATTCACCTAGCATGAAAGCGCCAATAAACCCGAGAGCAGTCGATTGTGCTGTAGGAACATGCACTGTGGCCATTCTTACCAACTCAATACCGAATTCGGCTAAGATGAATTGGATACCAATGGGGATGACTCCTGAATCCTGGGGACCTAAGAAGGAAAGTGATTCAGGCAGTAAATGTCTGTTTAAAACCAATGCCAGCCACAAGGGTGGCAATATTAGAGATAATATAACACCTGCTAATCTAACCAAGCGTAAATAAGAGCCAACAACTACATTCTGATGATATTCTTCGACATGTTGAACGTGATGCCAGAAAGTGGTTGGCAGAATCATTATATTCGGGGAAGTATCTACAAGTACGCATACATGACCCTCGAGTAAATGAACTGCCGCGACATCAGGTCTTTCGGTATATCGTACTTTGGGCAGCGGATTCCATTTACTACCGGCAACAATATACTCTTCTATCGCTTTTTCGGCCATAGGAATACCATCAATGTTGATGTTGTTCAGTCTGTCTTTAACAGTAGCCACTAGATCTTGGTTAGTAATGTCTTTAATATAACAAACGGCAATATCACATTGCGAGCGTGTTCCAATCTTTACGATTTCAAATCTGAGATTAGGATCACGCAAACGCCTACGGATTAATGCTGTATTAAAAACAAGAGTCTCCACAAAAGAATCACGTGAACCTCTTGTTACTTTTTCAATATTTGATTCCGCTGGAGTTCTGGCCGGATAGGATCTGGCGTCTAAAACAATTACCTGCTCTTCGCCGTCAACAAAGAATAGAAGTTCACCGGATAAAAGGCTAGTTATTGCATCGTTCATATTCTCAACTAGCTTAGCTTGGGAGTGGGTGGCACGTGAATAAAATAGCTTCTGCATGGTGTTGATAGTCAATTCTTCTTGATTATAGGCAGTTAACTCTTCAAATACATTAGATAATACAACGTCATTTGTCATACCGTTAATTGAAAAAGACGCTGCACGCTTTCTGCCTACTCTATATTCACGAAATATTATATCGAAAGTCTCGCCAACACCAAGCTTGTCTTTAATGTAGTTTATGTTAGTATCGATCTCTTTTGCAATTTTTTTCTCATCGGCCATAATCAATGCCACTCCGTTTCAATATCTCCTCAATTGCTTTGCGGGTAATGGGGGCGCCCCGGCTTAAATCATCATGTTTATCCATCTTGCCTATGTCTCCTACACCGATAATTACCGGTACTTCAACATCATTTAGTACGTCTACCGTATCACCTGTAATTACTGGTTTACAGTCACAAGGATCCTTAGCTTTGACTTCTCCTTTTTTATCGACGGAAAAGTCAATCACATGTCCTTGACAATCAATACATGCATCTGCATGAACTCCGGCGATCCCGGATGTATTTGATGCTACCGCTACTGCTCCTAGTACTTCTATGTCGGGATGATTTGCGACGTATTCAAGGGCTTGTTCCCCTTCTGCTTTTTCCTGCCGTCCTTTGTCATCAAACATGACAAGTACTGGATCATAAGGGACTGTTTTCAGTAGTTCAACAATTTTTTTTCCGCTAATAGGTGTTGGATTACCTCCTGAAGCTGAAATACATCTTAGTCCTAATGATGCGCCGATATTTTCAACTGCTTGTTGGGCCACTCTATCTCCGTCAGTAACAAGAATTACGCGAATTTTTTTGTTAACCGCTGTGTCCTTGTCCACCTTCAAATTTAATCACCTCATTGACTTTGACTGTTTTCTTCTCCTAACAAACTGCTAATTTTGTTAGCGATTTTTTCGCTTTCACTTATCACTTGCTTTAGTTTGTTTAAACTTGCTTCAAGCTCATTAGAAAGCTCATATTGGGCTTGGGCGAGTACTTGGGCTGCGGTCTGGACGGCAATAGAATTACTATTTTGCCGGTTATTTTGACCATTAGCCTGTCCTTGTTGTTGATTTTGTGTTGAATTATCATTTGTTCCCTGGTTGGAATTGGTTTGATTATTTTGTTTGTTGTCATTTTTAAGCAGCATGCTAAATAAGGTTCGCAACTCCTGGGAAACGTCATTTTCGGATTGTAAATTTTCTGCTTGTTGTCCTCCTTGCTGGTTTGGTGATCCTTGAAATTGCTGAGATTCACCGGTTTGCTGCGGCGACTGTGAAGCTTGTCCGCCAGAATTATTACTTACATTCAGAGCCCCTTGCAGGCTGGTTAATTGGTAATTAATTTTATTTAAGAGGTCTACAACTTCCTGTGAGTTAACCGTACAAGATGTATTGTTTACATTGGCCTGTGCTTGCAAAAAGCCTTTCGCCATATCAGCTATTACCTTCTCGTCAACTTGTTGTGAACGATCTTGGTTTTGTTGTTGTTGATTAGGTTTATTAATATAACTTGCTAATTTGCTTGAAACACGTTTTGTCACCACTTGTCACCCCTCGCTTAAAACTAAAAAAGCTGAAAAAGACTTAAAACTAGTGATATTACTGCAAATCTAAGATTTATTACAGCTAACGGATGTTTTAACATAGCCGTTGGATTTACGATATGATTTGTGCTGACAAATTCTATACCTCCCGCAAATTTACTAATGATGAAATTTGCTAAAGGCCCGCTAATAGTAAAAAGCATAGTTCTTAATCCACCTAAATTAGTTACAGCTGCTGAACTAAAAGCTCCGGCTGTTACAATTTTTTCGACGTTGCCCGTTAAAAAGATTACCATTATGATTTGGCCTATGGCATTTATAACAGCGGCAGCAAATGCGTAGTGCGGATATCTAATACCTACTAAACATACTGATATCACCAAACCGACAATATCTATGGATAACATGTATTTTGCACCTATCCTTTTGGATTAAACACTAAAGCTACAGCAAGACCAAAGAAAATTGCGGCCGTTATTCCCGTTGCACTTGCTTTGACGGCGCCACTAAAAATTCCCCAGAAGCCAGTCTTGCTGATTTCTTCAATAGTGCCGGAAACCAGTGAATGGCCAAAACCCGGCAGCGGAACCGTAGCTCCTGCTCCGGCTATATCAACCAAGGGCTGATATAATCCTAATCCGCTTAGAACACCGCCTAATACGACAAACAACACAAGAACGTGAGCTGGTGTGAGTGGAGTAAGGTCCATAAGAAGCTGGCCAATTACACAAATCAAGCCGCCGATAACAAAAGCCATTATATATTCTTGCAAATTAGCTTGCCTCCTTTAACTACATTTCTATTGCGACAGCATGTGCAATACAGGGAATGGATTCATTTTGCTGGTACGAAGTTGTACTATGTAAGCTACCTGTTCCAACGAGCAATATTTTACGTAAATTTTGTTTCAAAAGTTGTTTGTGAATATATCCGGTATATACCACGCCTGAGCTGGCGCAACCACTTGCGCCTGCATGGGCGTCCTGCTCTTCTTTGAAAATCATGCAGCCACAGTCTTCATAATTAGTAGATAGGTCAACGCCTTGCTCTTTGAATAATTGAATGACCAGATTCTTGCCGACACTACCCAAGTCTCCGGTAAAAATCATGTCATAATAATTTGGTTGACGGCCAGTATCGTCAAAATGATGCCACAATGTATCTACCGCCGCCGGAGCCATGGCTGGCCCCATAGCATTAGGATCTTTCATTCCTATGTCTACTATTTTGCCCACTGTTGCTGCGGTAATTCTTGGTCCTATACCATTGGCTGAAATTAATACGGCTCCTGATCCCGTGACAGTCCATTGAGAGATCATTGGTCTTTGCACACCCAGTTCAGTAGGGAATCTGTACTGACGTTCAGCAGTGTCATGATGACTCGAAACGCAAGTAACAATTTTATTAGCAAACCCGCCGTCAATTAATGTAGAGCCAACAAGCATACTTTCCGCTAAAGTAGAGCAAGCGCCGTACATACCTAAGAACGGACGACCGATATTTCTTAGCGCGAAATGAGTACTCATTAGTTGGTTAAGCAAGTCACCGGCAAGTACATAGTCAATATCATTAGCGGTACTGTTATCCTTTTCTATTGCTTTCTTTATTGCCCACTCCATCATATAGGACTCACATTGTTCCCAACTATCATTACCATTCAAGTTATCTTGCAATATTCGATCATAAAACTCGGCTAAAATGCCTTCTCCTTCCATCGGTCCAACAATATTAGCAGTACTTGTTATAACGGGTGGAGAGTCGAAAACAACACTTTGCTGACCTCGTTTCTTGTTCACAATGTTCACCTCTCTTATAACCTAAGCCAATAAATAAAACCAATTAAAACGGCTGTTGCTATCCCATACACTAACACTGGACCCGCAATTACGAACATTTTTGCGCCAATACCGAAGACGTATCCTTCCCTCTTAAATTCTAGGGCGGGAGCAACTATTGAATTAGCAAAGCCGGTTATTGGTACAACGGAGCCGGCACCAGCCCGGCGGCCAATTTCATCATAAACACCTAAACCCGTGAGTAAGGCGCTCAAAAGAATTAATATTGTTGAAGTAGGGCCACCCGCATCTTTTTTACTTAGGCCAAGGCTCACGAAATAATTTAAAATAAACTGTCCCAATACACATATTAAGCCGCCAACAATAAATGCCCATATTAGGTTTTTTAATAGAGGTGTTTTGGGTTTTACTTGTTCAAATTTTTCTTGATATTTTTGTTGATCTGCTTTACTGGCCTTGCTGTCAAACAATTGTGTCACCTCCGCTATGTTATTACCTGTCAGCTTAACGGGTTCGCTTATATTTTGACCATAGCTAAACTGATTAATTCATATAATGACAAAGAGTGCCTGCGGCACTCTTTGATAGTAACTGTACTATTAGAACAATTAGTGATGAACTTGGAAGGCTACTTTTACGTCGGCCTTGTATTCAGCAATATGTCCATTATCCACGTTAGCAGTAAAATTTGTCACCTCAACTCCCAAAATTGAATCAACTGTTTTTCCAGCCTCCAGAACGGCATTGTCTACTGCGTCTGTCCAATTATGACGGGAAGTTCCAACAAGTTCAATAACTTTTACAACCATATTATTACCCCCTGTAAATATTATGTTTGGTGACAATTATAGTGTGTACTAATCTCAACATTGTTATGCCATAGAAAAACCTGTTTAGCTCTTAGCGGTATTTTTTTTGGTAAATCTGAATCGAAGTAAAACCAGGCAATAGTACTGCCAGCCATAACTAAAAAAACTAATAATAGATAAATAAGTCCTTTGTATTTATTTTTATTATTAATACTGTTCATACTATCACCTCCCTCTTTTTTGTTATTATATCCAATCCTCGTTTTTATACTAAAAAAAACAGGCCTCATTTAGGAGGTCTGCATTAATTCTCTAATGATTTTAAGCGCTTGTTTTTCGATTCTTGAAACCTGTACTTGGGATAAACCAATTGCCGCTGCAATTTCGGCTTGTGTTTTATCAGCAAAAAATCGTAGGTAAATTACCGTACGCTCTTTAACAGGTAACCGAGCCAAAACCTCTTTTAAAGCGAGTTTTTCGAAATAAGAACTATCTTGACCATCTGACAGCATAACTTGATCAAGAAGGTGAATCGTGTCTCCGCCCTCATTGCCTTGATAAGCCTGCTCGTATAGTGATACCTGTGGCTGAACGGCTTCAAGAGCCGATACGATTTCTTGTGGAGCAAGCGAAAGTTCTTTGGATATTTCAGTAATAGTAGGTTCTCTTCCCAAAGTTCCTTGTAATCTTTCCCGGGCTTTATGAACTTTATAGGCAAGCTCCTTAATTGGACGGCTAACTTTAATTGGATTGTCATCTCTAATAAACCTGCGAATCTCGCCAATAATCATGGGTACAGCATATGTAGAGAATTTTACACTGAAATTTTGGTCAAAGCGTTCAATAGCCTTTAAAAGGCCAATACAACCTATTTGGAATAAATCATCCCATTCGTAGCCTCGATTAGTAAAGCGATGAACAATACTTCGAACTAAGTTTAAATTACTCTCAAGAATCCGTTCTTTTGCTTCCTCACGTATATTGGGGTCTGGTGATTGGGCTTTCAATAATAAATTTTTAAATTCTTCATCTTTGAGCATAGCCATCACCTAGTGATGAGTGCTTGGTTCAAGCACTTTAATCATTCTTACTGTTGTACCTTGCCCAAGACTGGATGTAACTTCAAGTTCGTCCATGAACGAATCCATAAACACAAATCCCAAGCCCATACGTTCAGGATCACTAGAAAATGATGGCTGACGTGCTTCCTCAATATTGGCGATTCCCCGCCCATAATCAACTATGATAAATTCAAGCTTGTCCTGATATAAGTTCATGGTTAATTCTAGATAATTTTTCGTATTAGTATCATTGCCGTAACCATGAATTACGGCATTGGATACAGCTTCTGAAACAGCAACTTTAATTTCATCAATATCGGTAAGTGTTAAATCTAACTGTGCTGCAAAAGCGGCGGCTGATGCTCTGGCAAAAGCAACATTTTCATTAATACTTAGTATCGAAAGTTTTATTTGATTTTTTAACTGGGATTCCATTAGCTTTGCCTCCTTATAGTTGCTCTAATGCTTGTTCTTCTGACTCGTGGATTTCGAAAATTTTCATTAGTCCGGCTAATTCAAAAATCCTCCGTACTTGTGGTTCAAGATGAACAACAAGAATTTTACCGCCAAGCTGGGCAATATGTTTATAACGGCCAAGGATTACACCTAACCCGGAACTGTCAATAAAAGTAACTCCCTGCATATTAAGTAAAATATATTTGGGGCCAGTGGTTTCTAACGCTTCGTCGACCAAGGCGCGGAATTCGTTAGCCCCACAAACATCAAATTCGCCTTCGAGCCTTACGACCAGAACACCTTGCTTCATAAAAGTAACGACTTTCAACAATATAACCTCCTAAGATAAACTTTCTAACTAGGAGATTCGATAAAAGGAAATATTTTCCTGCAAAGTATATAAAAAACTGCGGAAAAAATCCGCAGTTTTTAAAAAAAATTTATTATTGTTAATTAGAGATATTAAACATACTGGTTATCATATTTTGGAAAATTCGCATCAATCCGGCTTTAGGTATAGTTTTTTCAGCAAGCAGATCGACTTTGCCGACCTCTTTGCCATCTTTCATTACTATGAGTTCGCCGCATTTCTGCCCTTCTTCCACAGGAGCATTAACACTGGAATCGGCTACTATCTTTTTCTGCAAGTTTTTGTTTTGCCCTTTTCCAATGATTAAATTTAAATCCTGGGCAGCTATTAATTGAATTTCTTTTTCTACCCCTTTATTGACTTTTAGGCGTTCAACTACAGTACCTTGGGTTACAATTGGTACTGCGGTAAAGTTAGCAAAGCCCCAATCCAGGAGTTTCATACTTTCGCGTAAATGAGAACGCGGTTCAGGTGTGGCAAATACCGAAGAAATAAGACGAAGTCCATCACGTTTGGCAGTACCGACAAAGCAATACTTTGCCTCTTCTGTCCATCCTGTTTTTAGACCGTCAGCTCCTTTGTACCACCATAATAATTTATTGGTGTTTACAAGCCAGTTTTTACCATCGCGCAGCCATGTCTCTTTTATGCTGCACATATCAAGGTATAAGGGATGTGTTATGGCTTCTTTAGCAATTAAAGCGGCATCATAGGCACTCATGTAATGATCGGCTATTGGCAAACCGTTTACATTGCTGAAATGAGTGTCGGCCAGACCTAAGGATTCAGCTCGTTTATTCATAGCTTCAACAGCTGCTTGTTCATTGCCGTAAATATGTTCCATTAGTGCAACGGCGGCGTCATTTGCACTAACGACAGCCACTGCTGACAACATATCCTTGACGGACATTTTCTCCCCTGGTTCAAGCCAAATCTGTGATCCGCCTTGACGCCAAGCATTTTCACTCGCATAAACTTCATCAGCAAGGTTAATTCGTCCTTGTTCAATTGCTTCTACCGAAAGAAGTAATGTCATAATCTTGGTAACACTGGCAGGAGGTAACCGCTTGTGGGAATCTTTCTCGAATAATAGGGTGCCATTTTCATCCATTAACACAGCTGATACGGCACTTGTCTCTAATTGTTTGCCTGATTGGGATTTTTCCGGTGTTGCCGGGGCTCCAAAAGTAGTAGCAGCGGTCAAAATAAAAAATAGTAACGTAACAATCGATATTTTTCGAATCAAAGAAAACACTCCTTTCTTTTGAATTATGGTTTCCCATATCAAAGGAGCTTAAACAGGAAATTCAAGCAAAAAAAAAACGACCGGCTCAATCCAGT
>CAZCEN010000009.1:0-16639 GCA_964497205.1 uncultured Sporomusaceae bacterium | reverse complement strand
TTTTTTTTTTTTTTTTGTTTACCAATATCAATATATATAAAAAATAAAATAAAAAAAAAAAAAAACACGACCGGATCAATCCAGTCGCTCATGAAATCCGTTTTTATCAATAATTCCCAATACCAGAGGCGGAGCAGAAACAGGTAATTCACCAAGTTTAATCGCTTGTTTTAAACATGATGCCGCATGCTTAAGTCTAGTTTCATCATTAGTATATAGGGTTGCCAGTACTTGATTAGTTTTAACATATTGTCCAATACGGCCTTGTAATATAATGCCGGCAGCAAGGTCTATTTCTTGTCCTTTATATTCCCTACCTGCTCCCAGTCGCATAGCCGCGAAGCCAATTTGATCGGCGTCGATAGCTGTAATATAACCTTGCTCCGGGCTGGTAATTTCTTGAACAAAACGTGCCTGCGGCAACTGAGTAGGATTATCTACTACAGTAGAATCACCACTTTGGGCAGTAATAAAATCACGAAATTTCTGTAATGCCTGTCCGGAATTTAATAAATTTATTAGCTGTTTTCGTCCCTCTGCTGCTGTTGGCGTTTTTCCTGATAACACCAGCATTTGAGCGCCAAGTGTCAGGCAAACATCACGTAGTGCCGGTTCGCCGTGATTGGACAGTATTTCAATAGCTTCCTTTACTTCTAAACTATTCCCAATAGCGGTACCCAGCGGCTGCTCCATACTTGTTAATACTGCAACTGTCTCTCTGCCTACGAGCTGACCAATATTAACCATAGTTTCAGCAAGTTTAATTGCAGATTCTGTATTCTTCATAAAAGCGCCTTTACCAACTTTGACATCTAATACAATTTTATCGGCGCCTGATGCTATTTTTTTGCTCATAATGGAGGAGGCGATTAGCGGTATACTTTCAACTGTTGCAGTCACGTCCCTTAGCGCGTATAGTTTACCATCGGCAGGCGCAATGGAAGCAGATTGGCCGGTTATTGCAATATTGTATTTATTTAGATTCGCAATAAAGCGAGAACGCTCAAGCGTGGTTTCAAAACCGGGAATAGCTTCTAATTTATCAATAGTACCGCCGGTAAATCCTAATCCGCGACCAGACATCTTAGCTACCGGGACACCAGCAGCAGCTACCAATGGTGCCAGTATCATTGTGGTAGTATCAGCTACTCCACCAGTACTGTGTTTATCTACTTTAATTCCGGGTACTTCGCTTAAATCAACCATATCCCCGGATCTTGCCATGGCTAAAGTAAGCGCTGCTGTTTCTTTGGCAGTCATGCCTTGAAATAACACTGCCATGAGCCACGCGGCGACTTGGTAATCAGGTATTTCGTTGTGGGTATAGGCGCTTATCAGCCATTCAATCTCGCTTTCTAATAGTTCTACACCCTCACGCTTTTTAGTAATTATATCAATAGCACGCATTTTCTTCACCTCAAAAGGTCATTCAAGAAACTTTGTCCGTAAGCTAATGGGGACAGGGAAAAGTTAGCTGCTATTGTTGCACCTACATCAGCAAAAGTATTTCTTACGCCAAGGTTTACCGGTTGGTTTTTATGCTTCAATCCATGATGATATGCCATTATGGGCACATATTCACGGGTATGGTCTGTTCCAGGAATTGTAGGATCGCAACCATGGTCGGCGGTAATTATTAATAATTCGTCATCCGTTAATTTGGATTTAAGATTTCCTAAGGCTCTATCAAATTCTTCCAGGGCAAGTGCATAGCCATGCACATCGTTGCGGTGACCATAAAGACTGTCAAATTCAACAAGATTGATCATAATTAACCCGTTAGGAAGTTCTTTATTGGCTAGGTCTGTGAGGATTTCCATACCATGTCTGTTAGATTTTGTTGGATAAGATTGTGTTAAACCTCGATTAGCATAAATATCTGCAATTTTACCAATGCCTACAACGGCAAAACCTTCTTGTTTTAATATGTCCAGAACAGTTGGTGATTGTGGCTCTAAGCTATAATCGTGGCGGTTGGCAGTACGCACAAAATTGCCAGGCTTACCTATAAAAGGTCTGGCAATAATACGACCTACAGCATGGTCGCCGACGCAAACCCTCTCTCGGGTAATTTTACATATTTCGTATAGTTTTTCTAAAGGAATAATTTCTTCATGGGCAGCAATCTGAAAAACACTATCAGCTGATGTATATATGATTGGTCTACCTGTACGTATGTGTTCTTCTCCCAATTCAGCGATAATTTCAGTTCCTGAAGCCGCTTTGTTTCCTAGAATATCTAGCCCCGTATGAAGCTTAAACTTTTCAATTAGTTCGGGAGGAAATCCATTAGGATAAACCGGAAAAGAAGTGAATAAGGGACATCCGGCAAGTTCCCAATGGCCACTCGTGGTATCTTTTCCTTTGGATAATTCTGACATTTTTCCGAAAGCAGCAATAGGGCGGCAATCTGCGGGAACACCGGCTATGGGTCGAATAAAACCTAAACCCATGCTGGCCATTACCGGCAAATTAAGTCCGCCCACATGTTCAGCAATATGTCCTAGTGTGTCAGCTTTAGCATCACCGTATTGGTCTGAATCAGGCATAGCACCTATTCCAACGCTATCGAGTACGATTACAAATATCCGTTTAAACAACTTTAGTAGCTCCTCTGTTTAGTGTGTATATTACCCCTACTATTATGCTCGAGGATGAGTTTTATCATATACTTCTTTTAAATGATTTTTGGTTACATGTGTATAAATTTGTGTTGTAGAGATATCCGCATGACCAAGCATCTCTTGAACCGAGCGTAAATCTGCGCCATTTTCTAAGAGATGAGTGGCAAATGAGTGTCTCAGAGTATGCGGCGTAATTTCTTTAGTGATGTTAGCCTCTAATGCGTACTTCTTAATAATTTTCCAGAAGCCCTGGCGTGTAAGCCGATTGCCATGATGGTTGACAAATAAAGAAGGTTCCTCATAGGTACGAACTAACTTTGTGCGTCCTTTGCTAATGTATTCTTGCACACATTTAGCGGCAATTGAGCCTAACGGAACAATACGTTCTTTAGCGCCTTTTCCATAGCACTTTATGTATCCCATATCTAAGTTGACATCGGATATGTTGAGGCAGATTAATTCTGAAACCCTAATGCCTGTTGCGTACAACAATTCCAGCATAGCTTTATCCCGGAGACCGGTAGGCTGGAAAGTATTAGGTTGTTTTAGCAACTCTTCCACTTCGGTAATACTAAGAATTTTCGGCAGTTTTTTTTCAAGCTTGGGCGATTCTAAATTGACAGCGGGATCTTTTTCAATATGGCGTTCTCTAACAAGATATTGGTAGAAGGATTTTATAG
Organism: uncultured Sporomusaceae bacterium; assembly: GCA_964497205.1. Taxonomy (GTDB): domain Bacteria; phylum Bacillota; class Negativicutes; order Sporomusales; family Sporomusaceae; genus Sporomusa. The sequence goes on along the minus strand of CAZCEN010000009.1, from coordinate 13,335 downwards.
CAGCAAGATTTCGTGATATGGTTGAAACAGCCCGTCCTTTTACTTGAAGACTGTTAAGATAACTTAGGATGGTGTCACGGTTAGAGTTCCGTAAAAAATCTAATTGACTATTTTGCAAAAATGTGTGAAACTGCCGTAAATCCCGCCCATAGGATTCTAGCGTATTTTGAGCTAAGCCACGCTCAACTGCAAGATAGTTAATAAATTCGTTAACATACGATTCCATTTTATTTTACCACCCTTTTTCCTTCCCAGATTTCCGGCTGACATATTTACAGTATCTGGTCTATTTCTTTATTCAACATGAAGTTTACTTTTCCTTTATTTGTATGAATATGTTTTGTGAATTTTTAGTGTTTTTTTGTAAAAGCCTGATAATCTATGTCATTACTGAAATGGTTAGCCATATTGGAAGCAGCCATAACCCGTAACGGTTTTTCAAGCAAATGTTGGTCACGTATTTTTAGACCAGGACTATTAAACTGCCAAAACAAAGTTACTAATTTGGGTAGAATGTAGAAGATAATAAGCGTTAATAGGACGATTTTAAGAACTAATCTAGATTTCTTTAGGGCACCTCGCCAAGAAAACGTCACTACCATTCGCTTCCACTTCACTCCTCCCCGTAACAGTATATAAATGGTTCTGGATTACTTAATATCATACATATTCCACAGAGACTAGGTTTATTCACATTTTAGGAGTTATTTGTAAGAATACAATAAAGAAAACACGGCTTACGCCGAGCCTTGGCGAAAGCGGAAGCCGATGTTGCCCTTATCCAGGCGAAAGTTATACTTTCTATCAGGATAAAAAGACTACACACTACGGGTGCAGCTTATTATTGCTTAAGGATTATTAGTGCTACCGTTTTCATAAATACTGGTGAAACATATACTTCTACCAAGGCAGCTCCCAGCATAATTACCAGCATGGTCAAACAAAATATTGAATAGGCGATTGAGCTATAAAAGAGATTGGTTTTACCCTTATTCTTTTGCCGTACCAACATTAATGAAAAGGTAGTTGCAGACACCCCTGTAGCTAAAATGGCTGGTACTGCCAGAAAATTATGTGGCAGTACGGAGGCAATTGCAAACAATAATCCTTTCATTATGTATTCGTTAACAAGGAAGCCAACAGTAAAGCCAATAACAAATCCCCGTAAACATATTATAAATAATACAAAGGGTATTCCGACAATTGTAAAACCCAATAGCCACATAATGGCAATAATCTTGGCATTATTTACGAGTACATTGATTAAAAGGGTATGAGTATCGGTTATCCCTTCCGGATGTTCGCTTAATCCTTGAAAAAATACTCGTAAGTAGCCAATGAGCTCGCTTTTTTGCTCATCAGGCAGTGTTTTTACAGCCATTGCTCCAATTACTATTCCAATAACAAAAATGAGTATCATGAAAAAATAGGCGACAATATGGGCTCGAATGTAATCGATAACATTCCTGCGAAGCAGTTTTAGCATGCATGTACCTCCCTGCAAGTACCTGCTACAATATATGTTCCGCTAAAACTATTTAGACCTATTTGTCCACCTATTTTTAATAGGCGAGCTGACATTTATTATTTATTTTAATACCCGGCCGTAAATACCGCCGCCGCCTGCAGCAATAGCTGCGGTTCCGGTACGGGCGCTGATAATAAAATCAGCTAGTTTGCTTCCAGATACTTCGCACAACGCCTCGTAGGAAACGTTATGCAAAATATTCATCTCTGTGTTAAACTCTGTTAAGAGTTTAACAAGTGTTTTTTTGCCAAGCCCGGGGATAAATTCCAAAGGAATTTGATAGAGATATGGCGGCCGGTGATTAGGATGATGTGGTTTAGGGTAATCAGCTATTTCATTGATTCTATCAAATACGCCTTTAATTAAATTGCTGCTATTACACTTAGGACAACGATTTTCTTGCAGCCCATCGGTGTCGGTGTAATTACAATTAGCACAAAAAGTTCGATGATATTTTCCTAGCCGGGGATCAAGACCGTAGTTTGCTTTAACCTGCCTTGTACCGGTTCGGGACATGGTCTTCGCTAATTCTTCAAACGATAAATTTTCCATGGCAAGTATGTTGTACTCACGTGCGATCTTGTCTAAAGAATGGGCATCTGAATTAGTGAAAAATGTATACTCATTTAATTCAGCAATTCTATCTGCCATGATGCTGTCAGCACTAAGACCAAGCTCGACGGCTGCTAGTTTATACATGTCATTATCCGATAAAATGTGTGATATTCTGGCGCAGCATACGCCGTATAGACTTTTATGCGGCGTAAAAACGTGAGCTGGAACAATCAGTGATTCAAAGCCTGAGGCAATCTGCACAAGTTGTTTTAGGGGCATATGAGCATTTTGGGAACTAAGGTTAATATTGCGGATAAATTGGCTCATATAAGCTGAAAATTTTACCATTGTATCAATATCCGGAGTGAAAACTAATGTATGTGCTAAACCACCCTGTAATTCTCTTGTTTCGATTTCTGCACCAAGTATCAGAAGAAGCTTATCTTTATAAAGATAACCTCCACCACTAACCGGAATAAGCAAACCTTCTTCAAGTAGCACCCTAATATCGGCTAAAACTAACGGTGACAGAGCATCTACGACACCGATAAGATTCATACCCTTGCGTTCTGCGGCTTCCTGTAATATTTCTCGGACAGTTAGATGGCGGGAAGTAGGAATCTTTATCCATTTGCCGCTTTCACTCATGCCGACGTGAATATGTAGATCAGCAAAATATTGATTTAGCATTCTATATTCCAGCCAAACATAGCGCTGCCAAACTCTTTGCGTCACAGATTTCGCCGTGAGCAATCATCTGGCGAATTTGGTCAGGACTATACAATTCAGTATTGATAAACTCATCTTCATCAGGCTGTTTGTCTGATTTAACTAAATCTTCGGCTACGTATAAATGGATAATCTCATTAGAAAAGCCGGGGGTTGTAAATATGGAAGTTAATTTTTGCAACTTATTCGCAACAAACCCGGTTTCTTCGGCTAACTCCCTTAACGCGCATGCTTCCGGTTTTTCGCCCGGATCAAGTTTGCCTGCGGGCACCTCAAGAATAACTTGTCCGATAGGATGACGAAACTGTCTAACTAATATAATACGGCCATCTTTCGTTTTGGGTACGATTGCAACGGCTCCAGGATGTTCTACTACTTCCCTAGTGCCTGTCCTTCCATTTGGGAGAAGTACTTCATCGCGTCTTAAATTAAGAATCTTCCCTTCAAAAATACGAGTGGAAGTAAGTGGTTTTTCATATAAATCATTGTTAGAGCGTGACATAATAGCCTCCTAAAAATAATATGGTATAGATTTCCAAATATAAGCATATATTACCTCCATAAGGAGGGATGTCCTAATGACAACAATTGCAAAAAACGGCCTTTATTTTAGTGGAAAGATTAAAGATTTACTTAAAGAATTACAAAATTTAAGTAAAAAATATAATACTTTGCGTGAAGTTATTTCTAAAAACATACATTAAGCGAAAAACCGTGGACAAGCCACGGTTTTTTTATACCGTTAATCCATCCACGGATATTGCGTGTAGGGTTTTAGGACAAACCTTGGTTCGTCAAGGGTAACTTTTGTTTGGAGCCATTCAGGAACAACTACCCAGGCAACCGGCAAAGATAATTGCTTAGCCGCCTGTTTCACAATTTCCAAACCCTGATAGATATGTTCAACAGTAGTTTCTTGGCCTAAATTAGAGTTGCTGACAAGCCCGCTGATTTTGAGGCGTGATACTGCTTCAATACGTTGTAAGGTATCTATAATGCTGTCAACATCTTTAGTAAACGGTCGTTTAGTATTAATAATGAGTAATGCTTGATAACCTGCTTGTTCAAAATAGCGTTTGAGTTGACCTAATACAATAGCTGACTCACCACCGCCAACATCCATTACAACTTTAGTTTGTGCTTGTGAGAACACCTCAATCATATTATGTGGCAGAACCGGCAAGTCAGCGTGTGACAAGCGTGAGTCGGGTGCAATTACTTTAACTCCATTTTTTTCTAATAATTGACGATTTTCTCTTGTGCGAAAATAAGGTTTCACTAAATCAATATCTACTATGGCAGTATCTGATCCCTGTGCTTTTAATTGTAAGGCGTAATTGACCGCCAACTCAGTTTTGCCGCTGCCGAATTCGCCTACGAAAATTGTTATGCGATTCTTTTCCATATCGTTCCCTACCTACTTTATTCATATACTTTTGCTGGTTCTTCCCTGCGCAACACCCGTAATGCTCCTTCTACCAGAGCCTGTAGTTCATCTTCTCCGGGATACACTAAAACTTTGCCGATAAAATTGACTCGGTCTGTTATTATATTAACCAGCAGTTTGGAGTGAGCCATGCCGCCGGTTAAGACAATTGCATCCAACTCACCCTTTACAACCGTTGCCATTGCCCCGATTTCTTTGGCGATTTGATAAGCCATGGCTTCATATATGAGTGTTGCTTTAGGATCACCGTTAGCTATACGGTTTTCTATTTCGCGGCCGTCATTGGTATTCAGATGTGCTACCAAGCCAGCGTTACCGACGAGCTTTTTCTTCATTTCATCAAGACTATACTTGCCGGAATAGCACATTTTGACTAAATCGCTGGAAGGTACACCACCAGCACGTTCAGGTGAAAACGGGCCCGAATCGACAGGATTAGATGCATCAATCATTTTTCCGTTTTTTTGAATTCCTACGGTAATTCCGCCGCCAAGGTGAACCAAGATTAGCGTGAGCGAGTTATACTCCCGCTGTAAATCATTAGCAATCCTATGCGCCACTGCTTTCATGTTTAACGCATGGATCAAGCTGCGGCGGGGAATCTCCGGGATACCTGAAATTCTGGCGATGGGCTCAAATTCATCTACGCTCACGGGATCAACAATAAAAGATGGGATTCCTACCTTACCGGCAACACCTTTAGCTAATAATCCGCCTAGATTGGATGCATGTTCAGCTTGTACACCCACTTTTAGATCCTCTGCCATGATCTCATTAACGGTATAGGTACCGCTTGTGATAGGTTTTAATGGACCACCACGTCCTACTACCGCTGATAAATGACTGATTTCAATATTATGATCTTCTAGCGTTTTTTCTACTAACTGCAGCCGATAATCATACTGATCATAAATTTTAGTGAAATTTTTAAGTTCCTCAGTACTGTGGCGGATAACTTGTTCAAAATCTATTTGTTCATTCGTATACACAGCAATTTTAGTTGATGTTGAGCCTGGATTAATTGCAAGTATTTTATATTGCTGCATCGCATGCCTCCAGATATATTTTTTCTAAGTTATTTTATTCATTGTTTGTATAAAAAATCCTGCAATATAAAAACAAACCTCCAGACTGGATTGTCTGAAGGTTTTGCTAAGTTAGCTAGCTCTCATTTCCATACGAAGCTTGTCGGCAATCATCGCCATAAATTCCGAATTAGTAGGTTTGCCTTTATCGAGTTTGATAGTATAACCAAACAATTTATTTATCATATCAATATTTCCCCGATTCCACGCAACTTCAATAGCATGACGAATAGCACGTTCTACCCGGCTAGGGGTGGTGGAATACTTCTCCGCAATCATAGGATATAGGACTTTCGTTACAGCTCCTAAAAGTTCTACTTCTGTTACAATCATCATAATTGCATCGCGAAGATACTGGTAGCCTTTAATATGGGCGGGAATACCAATTTCTCTTATGATATTTGTAACTTCCACATCCATTGGCCGAGTCTTAACTACCGGCATAGTGGCGGCTGCGGCAACCGGTCTGCTAGTTGTGACGGCTCCGGCTAATTGTCTAATTCTACTGATGAGCACGTCCATATTAAATGGTTTCAAAACATAATAATCAGCGCCTAATTCTACTACCCGTTGTGTTATGGTTTCCTGACCAAACGCGGTTAGCATGATAACCTTTGGCCGTTTATTAGTGGATACGTTAATTCGCTCCAAAACGCCAATACCGTCGAGATGAGGCATAATAATATCTAAGACAATAACATCTGGCGATTTTTCATCAATAATGGACAACATTTGTTCTCCATTATAAGCTACACCAACTAACTCAATGTCGGGTTCCCGGTTGAGACACTCTTGAAGAATTTCCGAAAACTCTTTGTTGTCGTCAGCGATAGCTACCTTAATTGTTTCTCTTACCATTACCATTGGCATCCTCCCTGCAAAATCTTCTATGTATATAGAACATATTCGACAAGCTTACGCCATATCCTTCCTAGCATGGAAAAAAAAACCATATTTTTTAAATTTATTGCCAATATCATATTAATTATATACTTAGATATAATTAATAACAATACATTACCAATAGCGATTAAGTAAATTGCATAAAAAAACCGCCAAAAAACGTGAACAGTTTCTTGGCAGAATGGCGTTGATTTTTAGGAATAATACCGCTTTCCATGAGCATCCAATCAATAAAACAGCCGTAGCCGCTTGTTGGATCATGAACAAAAACATGTGTTACTGCCCCAACAATTTTACCGTTTTGAATAATAGGACTTCCGCTCATACCCTGTACTATTCCACCAGTCTTCTCTAAAAGTCTTTGGTCAGTGACTTTAATCACTAAACCTTTACTTTCCGGTGCTTCTTGGAGGTTAATTTTTTGAATCTCTATACTAAATTGCTCAATTGTCTGACCGTCAACTACCGTAAGCATTTCAGCTGGACCAACTTGAACTTGGCTCATAGAGGCCACTGGGATGGCTTGAGGATATTTTTCATTTGGTAATTTAGAAGTTAACTCACCATAGATTCCAAACTGGGTATTCTTGCTAATATTCCCCAATAGTTGGTCTTCCTCAATAAAAACACCTATCTTTTCTCCTGGATGTCCCCGTTTTCCATGTTGGATGCCTGAAACTGTGGCAAGAACAATTTTCCCCTGTTCGCAGTCTATGGGCTGATTCGTGTCACTATCGGTTATTACATGACCCAAAGCTCCATACATTTTAGATTCCGGATCGTAAAAAGATAATGTACCCACTCCGGCTGCACTATCACGTACAAATAGCCCAATCCGATAACGTTTAGTATCATTACATAAAACAGGCGTTACTGTAACATGCTGCTGACCTTCTGTTCGTTTAAGTAAAATATCAATATTACGATTGTTTTTGCCATTTTCGTCAATTATTTCTGCTACTTGAGTATCACTTTGAACGGGTGTGCCATTAATGCTGATAATTACGTCGCCCACTACTATACCTGCGTCTTTAGCTGGAGTAACATATTGACCCTGCGTGGTTAATACCGGTGAGTTACCAACAACAATAACTCCCTGGGACCGTAATACGACGCCAATAGAATGGCCTCCTGGAATTAAACTGACTGGCGGCAAAACATCAACTTGTACAGTTCGAAACGGAATTATACCAAACAACTTAAATTCTACCGTTGATTGCCCCAACTTGACAGGTTCTAGGAATACCGGTCTTGATAATGCCATTATTGGTAAAAAATCAGAGTTTTGTATACGGATACTGTCACTATCATGCCTAACACTAACAGAAAGCGGGAAATTTACCTCAAATAGAGCTGTTTCGCCTTCAATAACCCTGATATGCATGGGAAGACCGTAAATACTTCGGAATTGGGGAGAAAAACAAAATGCAAAGAGTGCACTAATAATCAAGATTGCCAAAATCAACCTGCTACTTAATAGCTGTTTAAATCTTGTCATGTTTTCTTCCATCACTCCCTATTACATTCTTCCCAAATTTACGTCTACTGCGTTCACCTCGTAAAAATTTTTATATTTCAACCGGCTGCAAATTTAGAATTTCCCGAATTTCAAAGGGATTATTCCGGAATTATTAGCATTTATTGTCTTGGAAGCTGATATTCCTATGTATTTTGACAAAATAAAGCGCAAGCTCACGCTTGCGCTTTATTTTACCAGTTTGCTTTTTTTATCTTTGCAGTTTCTAACATTTGGGCCGCGTTTTCGATAGATAGCTGGGTTATTTCACCGGAAGACATTCTAGCTAATTCAATTAATTGAGCATCAGTATTTAAGATAGTAATGCGCGTAATGGTTCGATTTTCCTCGATGACTTTATCAATATAAATGTGACAATCTGCCATTGAGGCAATTTGTGGAAGATGAGTTATACATAAAACCTGTTTGCCAAATGCTGCAATTCTTCCAATTTTTTCAGCAACCTTCTGGGCTGTTTGTCCACCAATTCCCGTGTCGACTTCATCAAATACCATAGTAGTCGTTGCATCGCGTTCCGAGCAAACGGTTTTAATAGCCAGTGCTATGCGAGACAGTTCCCCGCCTGATGCAATTTTGTGCAACAACTTAGGCTCTTCACCGGGGTTTGCAGAAAAAAGAAAAATGACATCACTTGCTCCATTGACGGTAATTTGCTGGTGTCGATTAACATCGACAATAAACTGTGCTTTTGACATACCCAAATCAGCTAAGTGAGACGAAACTAGTTCAGCCATTTTTTGACCGGCTTTACAGCGGAGATCGTGTAGTTGATCTGCTAACTGCACGAGTTTAAGTGCTAACTCTCTCTCCTCTTGTTCGAGCTGATTTAACTGTTCATCATAGTTCGTAATGGCAGCTAACTCAGAATTGGCACGCTCACAATACTCCAATATATCCTCTACTGTTGCTCCATATTTCTTTTTGAGCTTATAGATTATGTCAAGCCGATCCTGAAGTTTTGTCAATTTTGTCGGATTAAAATCAATGTTTTCCCGGTAATCCCTTAGTTCTGTCATGGTTTCTTCTAATTGATATAAGGATTCGGTAATAACATTGAGCGGCTGATCAATAGCTTTATCAAATCTAGCAGCTACTTCAAGGTCGTGCTTTATATCAGAAAGACATGCGACGATACCGTTGAAACCCTTGTTATTTCCCTGGCTTAACAACATATAGGAGCGGGATATAGCGTTAGAAATTTTTTCAGCGTTAGCTAGAACTTTTACCTGGCTTTCCAGTTTCTCTTCTTCCCCGGGGATTAAAGCAGCCGCAGCAATTTCTTGTGTTTGCCAGGCTAGCATTTCTTCGCGCTGCAAACGTTCGCGTGAATTTTGCGTAATTGCTCTAAGTTCAGTTTTAATTTTTTGCCAGGATTTATATACTTGTTGGTATTCCACTAGCTTAGGGCTAATCTCGGCGGCAAACGAATCCGTAAGAGCTAAGTGAACTTCCGGTTTTAGAAGCGCCTGATTTTCATGTTGACCGTGCATATCAACAAGTTTTTCACCAAGTTTTTTTAATGTGGCCAGTGTAACCTGGCAGCCATTAATATAAATGGAATTTTTGCCATGCTTGGTTAACCGTCTGGTCAGAATTAAGGTACCATCCTCTTCCAGAGGTATTTCTTGTTCGTTAAGAATATTGTTTATAGAATCTGCATTAGAAATATCAAAAACAGCTTCAACACGGAAATGGTCAGCCCCAGTACGAATCGAATCGACTGAGGCTCTGCCGCCAATAATAACTGATAACGCATCAATTAATATAGATTTGCCGGCCCCAGTTTCACCAGTTAAAATATTGAGACCGGAGACAAATTCGATATGTGCTCTATCAATAAGCGCAAAATTGGCGACAGTCATTGACTTTAGCATTTCTTATCTCTCCTCAAAACAAGCTACATTCCATTACCCATTAGCGATTGGAATTTTGCTATGACTTGTGGAACGGCGTCAAGTGTTTTTACAAGCACAAAAATAGTGTCATCGCCAGCAACTGTACCGAGAATATGGGGCCATTTTACATAGTCTATCGTAAAAGCGACAGCCTGGGCGGTACCAGGTAAAGTACGCAGGACGATAATATTTTGGCTATAATCGATAGCTACTATTGAGTCTTGAAAAGTGCGTTCCATTCGGGCTTGCGACAAAACTACATTTTGTTCAGGGGGAAAAGCATAGCGATATCTCCCGTCACCTGTTGGTACTTTTATAAGCATCAGTTCTTTGATATCTCTCGAAACGGTGGCTTGCGTAACATCAATTCCTTGTTTACTAAGCATATCGGCTAACTCTTCTTGGGTTTCAATGATATAGCGGTCAACTATTTCTTTAATCTTTGAGTGACGTAGAGCTTTCAAGCTGTCCACTCCTTATTTTTTTGAATTATATACAAAACCGGAGGATTGTTTTTCTGATTAACCATAGACCAACAACCAACGGTAAAAGCTTTTTGATTTAAATTAGTTAAATATTCATGGACTGTCTGACACTCAAACCTGCCATGTTCATAGCCTGGATAGGCAGCAATAGTTATGAGTCCTTTAGTTTTAAGACATTGTAATATGTTGGTCACCGCTTGTAGTGTCGTATCCGGGGATGTGCTTACTAAATGATTACCACCTGGTAAATAACCGAGATTAAACATAGCAGCATCGATTGGTTGATTAATGTAATTGGCAATATTGGCATGGCTGTCTAAAATCAGTCGAGCTTTGTAGAGGAGACTATGCTTGTTTAATAAAATCTCGGTTTTGGCTAGGGCCTCAGCCTGAATATCAAAGGAAACAATAGTGGTTTTCTTTGGCGTATTTTCAGCTAAAAATAAAGTATCATAGCCATTGCCTGCGGTAGCATCAATCACCAGGTTCGCAGTACTTAGCTTCGGGTGTATAAATTGATGTGCCATCGTGACCGCGTTAACAACTTCCATCGCGATCGCCTCGTCTTAATTTGGTGCGCAGTGTTTCGTAATAGCTTTTACCGGTAAATCTGATGAACCTTGCTCTAAATGGCGAACGCCGGACGACTACTGTATCGTCGGGCAATAAGCTATATACATTCTGACCATCTACTGTAAGCACAATATCATCGTGAGTAGCCTGCATCCGTATTTTTACTTCCTCCCGTTCCGAAATAACTAAGGCACGGGAATGAAGGGTATGCGGGCAGATCGGTGTAATAACAATTACTTTAAGTTTGGGATTAACAATAGGTCCGCCTGAAGACAAAGAATATCCTGTTGAACCAGTTGATGTAGAGATAATAAGTCCGTCGGCAGGGTACTCGGCTGTTAGTGCTTCGTCAATAAATAGCTTTAGTTTTATCATGCGGGAAAACCCGCCCTTGGCGACAACAACATCATTTAAGGCTGGCGAAATGTAAATCGGGCTGCCATTTCGAATAACAACAGCATCTAACATAAGCCGTTCTTCTATGTAGTAATCGCGGTTAACCAGTCTATCTAATGCAGTGTTTAATTCAGGCAATTCAATTTCAGTCAAGAAACCAAGATTCCCCATATTTACGCCACAGACAGGTATACCAAAAGGGGCGATCTCCCTGGCGGTATTTAACAGTGTTCCGTCCCCGCCCAAAGTAATTCCAAATGTAATTTCGCTTTTTAGAGATTCCATTTTGCCTGCTAAATGAGAATAATTAAGCTCAAACGCAGTATCTTCAGGCATTACTACTCTTATATTTCGTTCTTTAAAATATTGTATAATCCAACCCAACACAGTACTAATGCTTTGCTTTTTAGTGTTAGGAAACAATCCTACAGTTAACACATCTACGGTCCTCCGTCATCCCGTTAAATTGGCATGAGCATCACTGACTATAGCGGCAATCATTTCAGTATCTATTACCGTATCTGTTAAAATATTAGTCAGGTACAATAAGTACTCTATGTTGCCTTCGGGGCCTTTTACTGGCGAATAAGTAAGACCTAAAGGAGTGAGCGAAAGTGAATTTGCCGTGGCAACAACATTGTTAATAACTTCACGATGAATGGCCGGATCTCTCACTACGCCTTTTTTTCCAACTTTTTCGCGTCCTGCTTCAAATTGCGGTTTAATAAGTGCAATCACGGTACCCTGAGGTGTTAGCAATGTTTTTACTACAGGCAAAACCTTATCGAGGGAAATAAAAGCAACATCTATGGATACAAAGTCCAGTGGCTCTCCCAAATCTTCTGGTTTAATATTGCGGATATTAGTTCGTTCCATATTTACTACACGTTCATCTGTGCGCAGTGACCATGCAAGCTGTCCGTAACCAACATCAATAGCGTATACTTTTGCAGCTCCATTTTTTAGTGCGCAATCAGTAAATCCACCTGTTGAAGCGCCTACGTCTGCCATTACTTTTCCTGTTAAGTCAAGTCTAAAATAAGCAAGTGCTTTAGCCAGTTTCAGTCCGCCTCTGCTTACGTAACCAATACTATCGCCATGAACGCTAATAGTTGCAGTAACGGGTATAACAGAACCGGCTTTGTCGATTTTTTGGCCATCAACGGTTACAATTCCAGCCATTATATAAGCTTTAGCCCGTTCGCGACTGGCAGCCAAGCCCTTTTCTACTAATAAAACATCAAGACGTTCTTTGGATCGTTCTACTGTCATCTTCGTACTCCAAACTGACGGATAAAAGTTTCCACACTAGCTACAATGCCTTGTTCATCTAAGCCGTATTTATTTAATAAATAATTACGGGAGCCATGCTCAATAAACTTGTCGGGTAAGCCAAGCCTGAGTAACTTTACCCAGTTGAGGTTTTGAGAATTTATATATTCAAGTACAGCCGAACCAAACCCTCCCGCTAAGACGTTATCCTCAGCAGTAACGATAACACCGGTATCACGCGCTAGATGCCGAATCAATTGATCGTCCAGTGGTTTGATAAATCTAGCATTTACTACACCGGCTGAAATTCCTTTTTCAGTCAAAATGGCAGCGGCTTTATAACAAGGTTCTACCATTGTTCCTGCTGCAAGAAAGACTACATCGTTACCAGTTTTTAGTTCTTCGGCCTTACCAGCTTCAAGTTTGGTGAATTTAGATTTTAGGTCTACCCCAAGACCACTGCCACGTGGGTAACGAATTGCAACAGGGGCATTTATTTCCGTTGCGGTATATAACATATGCTGCAACTCATCTTCATCCTTTGGTGCCATTAGTACCATGTTAGGTATATGGCGTAAGAAGGAATAATCAAATACACCATGATGTGTTGCCCCGTCTTCACCAACTATGCCTGCTCTATCAAGCATAAGAGTAACCGGCAGGTTCTGCAGGCATACATCGTGTAAAATTTGATCATAAGCCCGCTGCATGAATGTAGAATAGATAGCAACTACCGGACGTTTTCCCTGCGTTGACATACCGGCGGCCAAGGTTATGGCATGTTGTTCAGCAATGCCAACATCAAAAAAACGTTTTGGAAATTTTTCGGCAAATTTTTTTAATCCTGTACCATCTGGCATAGCTGCCGTTATAGCCACAATATTATTATTCTGGTCAGCTAGTTTAACCAGTGCGTCACCAAATACTTGA